>CANPWJ010000053.1 GCA_947584035.1 uncultured Acetatifactor sp.
CTGGTAAAGACCGAGGATCTGATCGACGGGATCCGCCAGCACAAATTCGCGGGGGTGGGTCTGGATGTCTATGAGGAGGAGACGCAGAACGTATTTGAGGACCGTTCCGATGAAATCCTGGAGCACTCCACCACCGCCAGGCTCCTGTCCTTTCCCAATGTGATGATCACTTCCCACCAGGGCTTTTTCACCCGGGAGGCGCTGGAAGCGATCGCCGTCACCACGCTGCGAAACGCGGTGGACTGCAGGGAAGGCCGGGAGAGCGCTAACGAGGTAAAGCCCGCTTAAATGGGCAAGCCCTGCCCCAGCCCCGGCTCTGCCGCCTATGCTTCGCTTTGCCCCAGCCTCAGCTCTACTTGTCTATGCTTCGCCCGTCTCCGAGCCGTAGCTTCGGAAAAATTCCGCCAGGCTGGCCAGCGTCTTGGTCACCGCCGGGATCTCCTGCTCCGTCAGACTGGCCAGGGCGGCGCTTGCCATTTTCTCGTGAAAAAGCGCATGGTGCCGGTAGGCCCGCTCCCCTTTTTCGGTGAGCCGGATGGTAACCACCCGACGGTCCTCCTCGCTGCGCTCCCGGGTCACATAATGCTTTTTCACCAGGCCGTTCATGGCGGTGGTCAGAGAGCCCACCGTAATCCCCAGTTTTTTGGCAATCTGGGACATGTTCTTAGTCCCCTCCAGCCCCACCGCCTCAATGACATGCATGTCGTTTACGCTGATATCGCGGTATTCCTCCGTGATCAGCGCGTTCTCCTCCAGCTTCCAGATTTCCCGGAACAGATTGACCAGTATATCGTTCACTGTTCGATAGGTATCCATAAGCTTCCCCTCCTCCTTCTTCTCCGCTACATACCGCGGAACCTTTGATAACGTCTCTCCAGAAGCGTTTCCACCGGGAGACTGCCGTACTTTTGCAGGAATTCCGTGATCCGGTCTCCGATCTCCCCGGTGATCTCCGGCAGCGTCTCCTCCGTGAAGCTTTCCGGTTCCGCAAACACATGCTCCACGAATCCTCCGGCCGCCAGATCCTGCGCGGTCATCTTCATCACCTGTGCCGCCTCCCTGGCCCTCCCGCTGTCCTTCCAGAGAATGGCCGCGTACCCTTCCGGCGACAGGATGGAGTAGACAGAATTCTCCAGCATCCAGACCTCGTCCGCGACCGCCAGCGCCAGCGCGCCTCCGCTTCCTCCCTCGCCGATGACTAGGGACAGGATCGGGGTCCGCAGGGCCGACATCTCATACAGATTTCTGGCGATCGCCTCTCCCTGCCCATGCTCCTCTGCCTCCGGACCGCAGAACGCTCCCGGGGTATCCACAAAGCAGATAACCGGGCGGTGGAATTTCTCCGCCTGTTTCATCAATCGGAGCGCCTTACGATACCCCTCCGGGGAGGGCATCCCAAAATTGCGCGCAATATTTTCCCGGGTGTTCTTTCCCTTGGCCTGGGCGATCACCGTCACCGGCATCCCCCGAAACGACGCGATCCCCCCGACGACCGCCGGATCGTCCGCACAGCCCCGGTCGCCGTGCAGCTCCACAAAATCGGCAAACAGGCTGCGGATATAATCGGTTCCCACCGGGCGGTCCTGCCTTCGGGACAGGGTGACCCGCTCCCACGCGGAAAGCGCGGCTCTGTCCGGTCTGCCCTCCCGCTTCCGCTCACCGGTACTCCCGACAATCCTCCCAGCCGTGTGATGGCGCAGGAGTGTGATCAGGGTTTCCCGCAGCTCCTCCCGCCCCACAATGGCGTCAATGATGCCGTGCTCCAACAGGAATTCGGAGCGCTGGAACCCCTTGGGAAGCTTCTGGCCGATGGTCTGCTCGATCACACGCGGCCCCGCAAAGCCCACCAGCGCTCTGGGCTCCGCCAGGATCACGTCGCCCAGCATGGCAAAGCTGGCGGTAACTCCTCCGGTAGTGGGATCCGTCAGAACAGTGATATAGAGAAGCCCCTGCGCGCTGTGACGTCTGAGCGCCGCGGAGGTCTTGGCCATCTGCATCAGGGAGGTTATCCCCTCCTGCATCCGGGCGCCGCCAGAGCAGGTGAAAATGATCACAGGCAGACGCTCCCCCGTGGCGCGCTCCACCGCCCGGGTGATCTTCTCGCCCACGACCTCCCCCATACTGGCCATCAGGAACCTGCCGTCCATCACCGCGATCACTGCCCGGTGTCCTCCGATCCGGGCCTGTCCGGTGACTACCGCTTCGTCCAGCCCGGTCTTTTCCCGAAGGGCGTCCACCTTCTCCGCATAGCCCCGGTACTGCAGAGGATTGGCTGTCCGCAGCCCCATGTCCCACTCTTCAAAGCTGTCCGGGTCCACGATCCTGCGGATCCGGAGATAGGCCGGCATCCGGAAATAGCCCCCGCACTTGGGGCAGATATAGGAGTGTTCCACGACCTCGTCCGTCAGGATCGCCTTCCCGCATTTATTGCACCGGCGGACCAGCCCCTCCGGCACTTCGGGCCTTGGCTCCGACCCGCTTCTTCCGGCCTCCTCCCCCTTCCGGGGAGGACAGCCGTCTTTGGTCTTTTTAAACATATTGGACAAATTCATAAAGCCATCGCGCCTCATTTTTTTCTGTTTTTAAGCTGTATTGATAGATATATCGGCAGATCAGCCCAGATTCTCAAGAAAGGAAAGATCGATCTTTCCCTCCGCATAGTCGGGATGATTGATGATTTGATAGAGGTAATCCACGTTGGTGCCGATCCCCTCTATGATCAGCTCTCCCAGGGCGCTCGCTCCGATTTTCCGCGTGGACGATCAGCTTTGCCAGCATGGAATCGTAATAGGGCGGAACCGTGTAGCCGCTGTAGATCGCGGAATCTACCCGGACTCCGTTTCCGCCCGGCAGGTATACATCCGTGATGGTGCCGGGGCATGGCCGGAAATGCTTTTCGGGATCCTCCGCGTTGATCCGGCACTCGATGGCGTGGCCCTTCACCCGCACATCCTCCTGGCGCCAGGAGAGCTCCCGGCCCGACGCGATCAGGATCTGTTCCTTCACCAGATCGATCCCCGTGACCCACTCCGTCACGGGATGCTCCACCTGAATGCGGGTATTCATCTCCATAAAATAAAAGGTTCCGTCCGGCTCCAGAAGGAACTCGACGGTACCGGCGTTCTCGTAGTGTGCCGCCCGGGCGGCCCGGACCGCCGCGCTCCCTATCTTTTCGCGGAGCTCCTCCGTCAGCGCCGCGGAGGGAGATTCCTCTATGAGCTTCTGATGGTTCCGCTGGATGGAGCAGTCCCGCTCACCCAGATGGATCACATGGCCCTGTCGGTCCGCCAGGATCTGTACCTCGATATGCCGGGGCTTCTCCACAAAGTGCTCCAGATACATGGTATCGTCGCCGAACGCCGTCTGCGCTTCCCTGCGGGCGGTCAGAAATGCCTTCTCAAATTCTTCCGGACTGCCCGCCACACGCATCCCCTTTCCGCCGCCTCCCATAGCCGCCTTGACGATCACCGGGTATCCCACCTGGGCCGCGATGTACCGACCGGTCTCCGCGTCGGGGATGGTGTCCCGGCTTCCCGGGATCACCGGGACACCGGCCTGGAGCATTGTGCTGCGGGCCTCCGCCTTGTTCCCCATTCTGCGGATGACCTCCGCCGGAGGCCCGATAAAGGTAATGCTGCACTGTCGGCACAGCTCCGCAAAGCGGTCGTTCTCCGACAGGAAGCCAAAGCCGGGATGGATGGCGTCCGCCCCGGTATTGACGGTAGCGCTGATGATCCGCTCCATATTCAGATAGCTTTCCGCTGCGTCCGCCGGCCCGATGCAGACCGCCTCATCCGCAAGCTGTGTGTGCAGCGCCTCCCTGTCCGCCTCCGAGTAGACGGCCACCGTCTCAATTCCCATCTCCCGGCACGCCCGGATGATACGCACCGCGATCTCTCCTCTGTTTGCGACCAAAATTTTCTGAATCCGACGTTCCATATTCCTCACTCAACCTCTGTCAGCGGTTTTTCCGCCTTGTTTTCCACCCTCGCCCGCTATCTGTCCGCCACGATAAAGGTCAGCTCCGCGGAGACTGCCAGCTCCCCATCCACCGTGGCCACCGCCTCGCCGACGCCGATGGGCCCTTTCTGCCGAAGAATCCTTGTCTCCAGGCGTATCCGGTCCCCCGGGAGGATCTTCCTCTTGAAACGGCACTTGTTGATACCGCCGAAAAAGGCGGTCCTGCCCCGGTTCTCCTCCTTGCTCAGGATGGCCACGGCTCCCACCTGGGCAAGCGCCTCCACCGTCAGCACACCGGGCATCACAGGCTCCTGCGGGAAATGCCCGCGGAAAAAGTCCTCGTGAAACGTCACACATTTGTAGCCGATCGCAAAGACCCCCGGCTCATAATCCTCGATATAGTCGATCAGCAAAAAAGGATGCCTGTGAGGAAGGATCTCCTCAATCTCCTTGATTCCCAGCTTCATGCTCTCCATCGCTCCTCTCTTCCGCTCAAACCTCCGGCAGCCGCGAACCCCGGCCCTGTATTCTGCTAGGAAACGCGAAACAGCGGCTGCCCGTACTCTACACTCTGGGCGTTTTCCGCCAGAATTTCTGTGACAATTCCGTCATATTCGCTCTCAATCTCATTCATCAGCTTCATGGCCTCCACAATGGCCAGTGTCTGCCCCTTTCGCACGCGGTCCCCCACCCGCACAAAGGGTTCCGCATCCTCGGAGGGCGCCGTGTAAAAGCGTCCTACCAGCGGCGACCGCACCAGATTTCCGGAAGGCTCCTCCGCCTCCGCCGTTTCACGATCGCTCTTCTGGAGCGCATCGGGCGCATCGTCGGCCGGCCGCGCCGCAGCCGCGCAAGTCTCCGCATCCTCCTCCCTGAGCGCCAGGTTTCCCGTCTGCATGAGAATTTTCTGATTGCCCTCCTCATAGCGAAAGACGGTCAGCTCGGATGCCGACACGGTCCGGATCAATTCCAATATCTGCTGAAAGTCCATGGTCTCCTCCTTTCCCCGCGGCGTCAGCCGCTGATCCGTTCTGGCTCTGCACCGCTACGCATACCGCTTGATCAAAAGCGCCGCGTTGTGCCCGCCAAATCCCAGGGAATCCGTCAGGGCGTAAGTGATCTGCCGCTGGACAGGCGCGCCGATGCAATAGTCCAGGTCGCACTCGGGATCCGTCTCCCTGGTTCCCACCGTCTGATGGAGGAAGCCTTCCTCCAGCGCTTTCACACAGACAATGAATTCCACGCCGCCCGCAGCGCCCAGCAGGTGTCCGATCATGGACTTGGTAGAATTGATCTTTACCTTCCCCGCGTCCGCGCCCAGCGCCAGCTTGATCGCCCGCGTCTCAAACAGATCGTTGTGATGGGTGCCGGTGCCGTGAGCATTGATATAATCCACCTGGGCGGGCGTGATTCCGGCCTCCTCCATGGCCAGGGTCATGGCCTTCGCCGCGCCGCTTCCGTCCTCCAGCGGAGAGGTGATATGATACGCGTCGCAGGTAGCGCCGTACCCGGCCACCTCCGCCAGGATCCTGGCGCCCCTTGCTTTTGCGTGCTCCAGTTCCTCCAGGAGTACCACCCCGGCTCCCTCTCCGATCACAAATCCTCCCCGCTCCCTGTCAAACGGGATGGAAGCCCGCCTGGGGTCGCTGCTCTCGCTCAGGGCGGTGAGGGCGGTAAAACCTGCCACCCCGACCGGAGTGACCGCGCTCTCCGCGCCTCCCGCAAACATCACTTCCGCGTCCCCGCACTGGATCGCCCGGAAGGCATCCCCGATGGAATGGGTTCCGGTGGCACAGGCGGTCACCACACTGGTGCACTTGCCCCTGCACCCCAGCTGAATGGCCACGTTGCCCGCCGCCATGTTGGTGATCATCAGAGGCACCAGCAGCGGATTGACGCGGGATGGCCCCTTTTCCAACAGCTTTTGATATTCCCGTTCCATACTGCCGAGCCCACCGATACCGGACCCGATGATCACCCCCACGCGATAGGGATCCTCCTTCTCCAGCTCCAGCCCAGACTGCGCAAGCGCCTCCTTTGCCGCCGCCACCGCATACTGCGCAAAGGGCTCCATCCGCCTGGCCGCCTTAAAGTCCATACTCTGTTTCGGGTCAAAGTCACGAACCTCCGCGGCGATCTTCACCCGATAACCGGAGGTGTCAAATTTGGTGATCGGCCCGATGCCGACCCTTCCCTCCCGAATGCCGCTCCAAAAAGCATCCACGCTGTTTCCGATGGGAGTGACCGCTCCCATGCCCGTCACCACGACTCTTCTTTTCATTGTCTGTTCCTCTTTTTATGGTTTCTGCTCCTACATGGCCATTCCGCCATCCACCTGAATGACCTGCCCGGTGATGTATCCGGCCTGTTCCGAGGCCAGAAACGCCGCCAGATGCGCCACGTCCTCCGGCTTTCCGAAGGCGCCCAGGGGGATCCGCTTCACCGCCTCCTCCTTCACCTTCTCCGCCAGCCCGGCCGTCATGTCCGTCTCGATAAATCCCGGCGCGATCGCGTTTACCGTGATGTGTTTTCCGGCCAGCTCCCGGGCCGCCGCCTTGGTCAGACCGATCACTCCCGCCTTGGACGCGGCGTAATTTGCCTGTCCCGCGTTTCCCGTCACACCGGAGACGGAGGAAATATTGATGATGCGCCCGCTCCTCTGCTTCAACATCTGCCGGGACGCGAAGCGGATACAGTGGAACGTCCCCTTCAGGTTGGTGTCCACCACCCGGTCAAAATCCTCCTCGGACATCCGCATCAGCAGACCGTCCCGGGTAATTCCCGCATTGTTCACCAGAATGTCCAGACGGCCGAACTCCCGGACCACCGCCTGAATAAACTCCTGGCAGGCCGCAAAGTCAGACACGTCGCACTGATAAGGCAGCGCCCTTCCTCCCAGCGCTTCTATTTCCTTTCGGACGATCCCGGCCTTCTCCCCGGAACCATTGTAATGGATGACCACAGCCGCATGATTGCGTGCCATCTCCAGAGCGATCGCTCTGCCGATCCCCCGGGCCGCTCCGGTGATCACCGCCGCTTTTCCTTCCAACATTCCCTATCCCTTCCTTCCAAAAGAACACGCTCCGCGATGGCGTTTTGATTCGCCGTCACGACCGGACACTCCGGAGCACGGTATCTACATCCGCCAAATGCTCAATATTATAACAG
Source organism: uncultured Acetatifactor sp. (assembly GCA_947584035.1). Lineage (GTDB taxonomy): Bacteria > Bacillota > Clostridia > Lachnospirales > Lachnospiraceae > Acetatifactor. The sequence goes on from CANPWJ010000053.1 coordinate 7,129, forward strand.
CGCACTTCCCGGTCGATCTTCCGCAAAAAGCCGCTCAGCGTCTGCCCGGGCCCAATCTCCACAAAGATGTCCGCCCCGTCCGCGATCATCCGCCGGACGCTCTGCTCCCAGCGCACGCTGCTCGCCACCTGTCGTTCCAGAAGTCCCCTGGTCTCGGCGATGTCCTGCACCGGCTCCCCGGTCACATTGGCCACATAGGGGATGCGCAGCGGAGACCATTTCACCGTATCCAGCACCTCTCCCAGCCGTCTCCCGGCCTCCTCCAGAAGCGGGGAGTGGAAGGGGCCGCTGACATTTAAGGGCACGACCCGCCTGGCTCCGGCTGCCAACAGCGCCTCCGAAGCCTTTTCCACCGCCTGGGTGTATCCGGTGATCACGATCTGCCCGGGGCAGTTGTAATTGGCCACGGATACTCCCTCCATGGCATCGGTCACCGCCTCAATCTCCTCTCCGGTCAGGCCCAGCACCGCGGCCATGGCGCCCACTCCCGCCGGGACGGCGTGCTGCATCAGGATGCCTCTGCTCCGCACCGCGCGAATGGCGTCCAGATCGGACATCCCTCCCGCCGCCGCGACGGCGCAGTATTCTCCCAGGCTCAGTCCGGCCGTCACGTCCGGCTCCAGTCCCCGGGCGCGGATCACCTCCGTCATGGCGAGACAGGTGGTGACCATGGCCGCCTGGGTGTATTCCGTGAGATCCAGACGGTCGTTCTCCGCAAAGCAAAGCGCCGCCAGATCCAGGCCTACCTCTCTTCCTGCCTGTTCATACAGTCTCCGGGCACTCTGCTCCTCCCGGAAAAAGTCCTGCCCCATACCGCACCTTTGCGCTCCCTGTCCCGGATAGATAAACGCGATCTTACTCATCAAACAAGCTTCCTTTCATCAATTCCTGCGCCTGTGCCACCAGCTCTCTCAGGATATCCGCGCAGCTCTGCTCCTCCTTTACCAGCCCGGCGATCTGTCCCGCCATAATGCTCCCGGTATCCATATCCCCGTCCACCACGGCTCTGCGCAGACCGCCCAGGGTCAGTCTTTCCAGCTGCTCCAGGGAAGCGCCCTCCGCCTCCAGCTTCAGGTATTCCTTCACCTGTTTATTGCGGATGACACGCACCGGATGCCCGGTCGTCCTGCCTGTGACACGTGTGTCAATATCCTTTGCCTTCAGCACGTACCGCTTGTAATTTTCGTGTACAATGGACTCTTTTGCCACGATAAAGCGGGTCCCCATCTGTACGGCCCGGGCGCCCAGCATAAACGCCGCGGCCACTCCCCTGCCGTCCCCGATGCCTCCCGCCGCGATGACCGGGACAGACACCGCATCCGCCACCTGAGGCACCAGCGCCATAGTCGTCGTCTCTCCGATATGGCCGCCGGACTCGGTCCCCTCCGCCACTACGGCGTCCGCGCCACAGTGCTCCATGCGTCTGGCCAGCGCCACGGAAGCCACCACGGGTATGACCTTCACCCCGGCTGCCTTCCAGATATCCATATACTTTTCCGGGCTCCCCGCTCCGGTGGTGACGACCTTCACGCCCTCCTCGGCGATGACCCGGGCGATCGCGTCCGCCTCCGGATTCATCAGCATCAGGTTTACGCCAAAGGGCCGGGAGGTCCGCTTCCTGACCTCCCGGATCTGCTCCCTCACCCAGGAGGCGGGGGCTCCGCCGGAGCCGATGATTCCCAATCCGCCGGCCTCCGACACGGCAGCCGCCAGATGGTATTCCGCCACCCAGGCCATCCCGCCCTGCAGAATGGGATACTCTATTCCTAACAACCGGGTTACCTCTGTTTTCATAGCCTTATCCTTTCCTCCGTGCGGTCACTGATGGCTTTCGATATACCTTACCACGTCGCCAACGGTCACAAGCTGCTCCAGCTCCTCGGAGGGGATCTCCACGCCAAACTCCTCCTCTATAGACATGGCCAGCTCAAACAGATCCAGCGAATCCGCGGACAGATCCTCCGTGAAGGAGGCACTCTCCACCACCTCCGACTTATCCGCTCCCAAAGCCTCTGCGATCATCTCCTGAATTTTTTCAAACATACGCTCTTCTCCTTTTTCAAAGCCTTTCTTCTTTAATTTCTTTCTTTTTTAGATCCTTCTTTTACTTTCCCTTTTTGCCTTCCCCTTTTTAGCTCCTTTCCTTCTGCCACTCCAGATAGGCAGCTCCCCAGGAAAGTCCCGCTCCAAACCCTGCCAGCACCAGTCTCATGCCCTCCCGCAGCCGTCCTCCCCGGTTCAGCTCATCCAGCAGGATCGGAATGCTGGCGGAAGAGGTGTTGCCGTACTCCGCCAGGTTCATGGGGAACTTGGCGGGATCCGCCCGCAGCCGCCTGGCAATCCCCTCCACAATGCGGGCATTGGCCTGATGAAGGAGAAAGAGGTCGATCTCCTCCAAGCTCCTGCCGCATTTTTCCAGGAGCTCCTCAATACATCCCGGCACCTGACGGACGGCGAACCGAAAGATCTCCTGGCCGTCCATCCGGATGAAAGGGGCCCTAGCCCCCTCCCTGTCCTTCGCCGCGGAGGATCCGGGGGATTGGGCCGGATACCCTCCTGCCCCTTCAAAGGGGCTGCCGCAGGTCAGCACCCTCCCCCTTCCGCCGTCGGAGTGCATGACCAGCGGCGGGAAGTCCCCCTCCCGGGCGCACAGGACAACGGCTCCCGCGCCGTCCCCAAACAGGATGGCCGTACTCCGGTCCTCCCAATTGACCAGGCCGGACAGACTCTCCGCCCCGATGACCAGCACATGCTTCGCGGCTCCGGCGTAAATGTATGTCTGCGCCGTGCTCAGCCCAAACAAAAATCCGGTGCACGCCGCGTTCAGGTCAAAGCATACCGCGCTGTCCGCTCCGATCTGCTCCTGCACCGCGCAGGCCGTAGAGGGAAGCACTGTATTGGAGGAAACGGTGGACACCAGGATCAGATCGATCTCCTCCGCGCCCACTCCGGCGTCCTCCAGCGCGCGCTCCGCGGCTCGGACAGCCATGCTCACGGTGGTCTCCTCCCGGATCAGCCTCCGCCGCGCGATCCCGGTCCTCTCCCGGATCCACTCGTCGCTGGTATCCATGATACCCGCCAAATCTTCATTATCTACGATCGTTTCCGGGAGACAGGCCCCCGTCCCTCTGATCACTCCTACCATCTGATACCCTTTTTACCAAACTTTTCTTTAATTATTTTTAATTTAAAAACATTTGACTATCAAAGTATATCACACAGAGCGCGTATGTCAATAGAATTTTAAAAAGAATTTTGAAAATAAAAATGTTTGATTGCAAAAATATTAAAAAAAAATAAAAATCGGGGTTGACACTCCCTGACACAGGTGCTATACTCTCTCATAAGCAAAGGCGCTGCGGAATTTCCGTAGTGCCTTTTTTTGTCCGGCAGATTTCACGCGCGCGGCCGGACAAAAAGGCTACGGGCAGTCCGCAAAGCGGCGTCCCTTGTTTGAGGAGGTAAGATTATGACAGAAGAGATTTTGAGCGCGATAAGCGGCGAAGTGTACGGCGTCTGGTTCCTGATCGGCGCGGCTTTGGTGTTCTGGATGCAGGCCGGTTTCGCTATGGTGGAGACCGGATTTACCAGGGCAAAAAACGCCGGAAACATCCTGATGAAGAACCTGATGGATTTCTGCATCGGCACGGTCATGTTTATCCTGATCGGCTTTGGCCTGTTCCTGGGCGAGGATCTGGTCGGCTTTATCGGGAAACCCGGTTTTGATATCTTTACCGGCTATGAGAGCTTCGACTGGTCCAATTTCGTATTTAACTTAGTATTCTGCGCCACCACGGCTACCATCGTGTCCGGCGCCATGGCGGAGAGAACCAAGTTCCTTTCCTACTGCGTATATTCCGCGGTCATCTCCGCGGTCATCTATCCGATCGAGGCGCACTGGACCTGGGGCGGCGGCTGGCTGGCTCAGATGGGCTTCCATGATTTTGCCGGATCCAACTGTATCCACATGGTGGGCGGCATCAGCGCCCTGGTGGGTGCGGCCATCCTGGGGCCCCGTATCGGCAAGTTTGTGAAAGACAAATCCGGCAAGGTCACCAAGGTGAACGCCTTCCCCGGGCACAATCTTCCCCTGGGCTGCCTCGGCGTCTTTATCCTGTGGCTCGGCTGGTACGGCTTTAACGGCGCCGCTG
>CANPWJ010000054.1 GCA_947584035.1 uncultured Acetatifactor sp.
GGTCACAGCGGTTGAAGGAGCGGGGAACGCGCACGCCGCCCAGGCCGGTCTCTCCGGAGACGCCCACCTGAAAGTAATACAGGTAATCGCCGCCCGCCAAGAGGTTCCGCGTCTGCGCGGAGTTGAGCTTTTGGATCGAGCCCTCCGAGGGAGTCATGGAATAGATGGAATCTCCGTCGTAGGCGTTGGCGAAATATACGGTTCCGTTATATTCGCAGAAGAAGCCGCCATTGTTTAAGTTTCCCCCGGTGTTGCCTATGGTGCCGGCGGGATTGAGCTTGACGCGCTGGCGCAGGTAGGTGGTGACCATGGCCAGGGCCATGGCTGCAAAGACCACGACCAGGATCAGGATGACCTTGAGAGTGGTAAAGCTTTTTTTCTTACGCATAGGCGAACCCCCGTTTCCGTTTTTGTTCTTATCCTTATTATACCTCTCTTTTTACCCGGCGGCAAGAGGGAGCGGAATAGTAGGAGAACCCGGCGTGGAATAGTAGGAGAACCCGGCGGGAACGGCCGTCGGAAAAATATATTTTTACGTTAGGAGGAATAGGATATGTGGCTGCCTCTTGCATTCTTGTCCGCTCTGTTTGCGGCATTGACGTCGATCCTGGCGAAGGTCGGTGTGGAAGATGTAAATTCCCATCTTGCGACCGCTGTCCGGACCATGGTGGTGGTATTCCTGGCGTGGGGAATGGTGTTTTTGACGGGTGCCCAGGGCGGGCTCGCAAATATCAGCCGGAAAAGCTGGATCTTCCTGGTATTGTCCGGCCTGGCCACCGGTGCTTCATGGCTCTGCTATTACCGGGCGCTGCAGGTCGGCGAGGTGTCGAAGGTGGTGCCTGTGGATAAGCTGAGCGTTGTCATCACGCTGGTGCTGGCCTTTGTATTCCTGCACGAACAAGTTACGGTGAAGTCTGTGATCGGCTGCATCCTCATCGGTTTGGGCACCCTGTTTCTGATATAATCCCGCCGATGCAGGAGAAAGCCGTTTTCATCGGCGTAGAACCTTTCCCCCTTGCCCGATCAGCCGGATGGAAGCAGGACCGTAAAGGTCGCGCCGCCCCCCGGCGTGTCGGAGACCGTGATCTTTCCCCGGTGGAGCTCCACGATCGTTTTGGCGATACGCAGCCCGAGACCCGAGTGATCCGGCGTGGAAGCGTGGATCTTGTAAAAGCCGGAAAAAATTTTTTGTTTGTACGCATCGGGGATCCCGACGCCGTGGTCGATCAAAACAAGGGACAGGTACTTTTTTCCCTGCAGGAGCTTCAGGGAAACAGGGCTGTTTTCACCGGAGTGAGCGATGGCGTTATCCAGCAGGATGGTGAGAAGCTGCAGGAGTAATGCGCGGTCTGCCAGGATCGGCGCAAGAGGCTCCTCCGGGAGATCCAGCTGCAGCTCCCTCCCGTTTTTTGTGAGGAGCGGTGTGGAAATTTCATAAAACAGGACGCATAGGTTTACCGGATCCACCGGTTCAAACTGGGTGTTCCAGGTACAGCTCTCGCTGGATGCGATAAAGAGCAGATTCTTTATGATCCGGTCCATACGTTCACATTCCCGGTTGATGACAGCCTGTCTGTTCGTTATCCCGTCAGAGTTATTTGCGATCACGATCTTGGACAGAGGGGTTTTCAGCTCATGGGACGCGGCGGCAGTAAATTCCTTTTGCTGCCGCATATTTTCGTTTACCGGGGCGATGCTTGCGCGGATCATGCGCTTTCCCAGGATCCGGAAGGACAGAAGGAGCAGGAGCTCCAATCCGCCCAGCTGGACGATCTGCCGCGGGGAGAACAGGCCCTTATTGATCAGGCTGGCGGCGTAGAGCTCGTACTCCCTTCCGCGGGCCGACCGGAGGCGCACATGGGTGCAGCGGAAAACCTCGCCGCAGGTCCCGGCCGCGTGAAAGGTGAGCGGATGGGAGGGCGTTTCGGCAGTTCCGGTTCCGCCTGCGTCCTGGAATTCAAAGGAGCTTTGGAGCTGCTCCCGCAGGATGGATTCCAGCACATGGCAGGGCGTCCGGATTGTCTCTGACACGAAGGGAGTCACGGTATCACCGCGGATCAGGAACAGATCCATCGGCGCGTAGGAATCGTACTGCTTATAGGCCGCGTCGGAAAGGATGGTATCATTTTGCAGCTGCAAAATGACATTGTGGACATAGGCTTGGGACAGGGACAGCCGATGGGACCGGGCAGCGGAGGCCTGGTACAGCGCAACGGACAAAACGATCCCCGTTGTCAGCAGAAAAACCGTAAGGTAATACATTCGATATAATTTATGATAGAGTTTCCGGACCATTTTTCTCAGCGTCCTCCCGGGAATTTTCGGTGATGGCATATCCGATGCCGTATATGGTCTGAAGGGAGCTTCTGCTTTTCAGAGCCTTTAAGTGCCGCCGCAGGAAGTAGATATAGTTGTCCACATTGGCGGACTCCACCTCCGTATGGGCTCCCCACACACAGGAAAGCAGCTCCTCGCGGCTAAAAACCCGGGAGGGATTTTTCAGAAAACATTCCAGCAGCCCGAACTCCGTTTTGGTCAGCTGCGTTTCCCGGGAACCGCAGCGCAGCGTGTGACCGTTTCTGTCTAAAATGAGATCGTAGCAGGACAGGGAGGCCTCTCCCTGCAGAGAGGCCGGTCGGCGCAGCAGGGCCTCCGCGCGGGCCAGCAGCTCCTCTATGTGAAACGGCTTGGTGAGATAATCGTCCGCCCCGGCCTGAAAGCCGTCGATCTTATCCTGCAGGCTGTCCAGCGCCGTCAACAGGAGGACGGGGGTATAGATCCCCGCGCCGCGCAGCTTCTTCAGGACAGACGTCCCATCCATGTCCGGCAGCATCCGGTCCAGGATGATCAGACCGTAATGGCCCCGGGAGGCCATGGAAAAGCCGCTTCTTCCGTCGAGGCAGGAATCGACGTCATACGGATGCCCGGCCAGCTCCGCCGTCAGCATTTCCTTTAACTGCACATCATCTTCTATCAACAGGATCCTGTTTTTCATCCCAATTCCCCTGATTTTTTTCCGACTCTCTGTAGGAAGATTATAGCAGAAGAAGATCGAAAAGTCATCTAAATGCCTTCTGGCGCCGCTTTCGGAGATTTTTCCATGACTTTTCGATGATTGGCCCGTAAAATGGCAGATAGAAAACAGATCACGGAGGTGTCATAAGACGATGAACAGGCGGCGAATGAAAAAGAGAGTGGTGTGTGGGGGGATGTTGCTTTCCCTGCTGTTATCGGCCCTGCTGGCGGGGTGTGCCTACGGGAAAACAGGGGGGATGGAGGCGGACGGACAGGGGCCGGGCGCTGCGGCGCGGGAGCCGGACGACTATGTCCAGCGGGAGATCGGGCTCCCTAAAGAGCTGTTACAGGCTTCTTATACGGTCGCAGGGTTTTGCCAGACCGGGGAGGAAACGCAGGAGCTGTTTGTCTATAACCGGACCCGCTCCCAATTTGAAAAGTATGTCCTGACCCCGGCGTCGGGGTGGGAGGCTGCGCCCTGCGGGTGGCTGGACAGCGCCGCCCGGGATGGTTCCCCCGGGTCGGCGGAGGTGCTGTGCCGGGACGGCATTTACTATGCTCAATATGAGGGGGAGGATGGAAAAAGCCATCTCATCCGGTCGTCCGATGAAGAAACCGCGGAGGAGCTGCCGATGGACGGATGGGAGAGGCAGGAGGGCGCCGTGTATTATCCCGCGGTTGACCGGATCGCCGTCCTGTCGGAGCACATGGCCGCCTCTACGCTGACGGACGGCACCTGCCAGATCCACAGGGACGGGACGCTGGCGGGCGCATTTCGCTGCGGCGAATCGTACAGCCTGGCGGGCTTCGGAGAGTATGTGGCGGCGCTCAGCGAAGGGAATACGGGGGTGTGCCTCTATAATGCGCAGCGCATGGAAATCGAGAGCGAGATACGGTTTGCGGATCCGGCAGAGGACATTCCGCAGCTGTTTATGAAGGACGACGCCTCGGTCTACCTGGCCGGGGATGAGGGCCTGAAGGAGCTGAAAACGGACAGCGGTGAAGAGCGGCTGCTCATCGAAGGCTCCGGGACTTTGTTTTCCGACGGCGGCTGTTTCCCGCTGTGGCTGGAGAAAACGCCGGAGAACGGTTTTTATGTGCTTTTTGCCGACCGAGACCGCTCCAGCGCCCGGCTGATGGAATATTCCCCGGCGGCCCCGGGGGAAGGCGGCGCGCCGGATGAAAACGCGCAGGAGACCAGGCTGGTCATCTACGGTCTGCGGGACAATGAGCTGATCCGCAGCGCGATCAGTCATTTCCGGGTGAAATATCCCTCCGTGGACATTCAGTACGAAGCCGCCGGGAGCGAAAACGGCGCGGCCACCGACGGCGACCTGATCCGGGCGCTCAATGCCCGCATGGAGGCGGGGAACGGGCCGGATCTGTTGGTGCTCGACGGGATACCGGTGGACGCTTATGTGGAAAAAGGGCTTCTGGCCGATCTTTCCGGCGTCCTTTCCCAGAGCGATGTGGCGGCGAACATACGAAAGGCCTGCGAGCAGGACGGTCAAATATTTGCGATCCCCACCAGGATCGGTCTGCCCATCCTTCTCGGGACGGAGGATGTGATCGAACGGGCGGATGACCTGAGCCAGCTGGCGGCATACGCGGATCAGGCGGCGCTTCCCTATTATGTGGAGGGAACCGTTACCTATCGCACGTTGATTGAGCAGTTTTATCCGCTGTACATCGGCTCGATCCTGAAGGACCAAAGTGTCGATGCGGACCAGCTGCGGAGATTTTTGTCGGATCTTGGGAAGATCGCGGATGCGGTGGGAGCCGTGGAGGCGTCCGATTTCGACAATTCCCGCCCGGCCAGATGGCTGGGACTCGGCAGTACCTCCTTTGCCGTGGCGATCCTGCGGGGAATGTTGTTCGACCAGGCGACGGAGCTGCTTTCCTACGCGGAGCAAAGGGGAGATTACAGGGTGGTGGATCATTTGTTCCTGCCCTACGGGCTTTTGGGGGTGAACGCGCACAGCGGACAGAGGGAGCTGGCGGAGCAGTTTGTCCTGGAGGCGCTGGATCTGCAGGTGCAGCAGACGGAATATCTGGGCGCGGGGTTCCCGGTCACGGAAGCGGCGCTGGCAAAGTGGAGAGATAACGAGAGCAGCCGGGGCGGGGCGATCTTGGATCCGAATACCGATTCGTATATCAGCTTTGACTGGCCGGACGCGGAAATGCGCAAAAGGCTGTTTTGGGAGATCTCCCAGGTGGAAACGCCGGTCCCGCAGGACAGCGTCGTAAAGGAAAAGCTGATGACCATCGGCGAACAGTATCTGAGAGGAGGAATGACCCTTGAAGCAGCCGTACAGGAAATCAAGGACGAAGTGGAGATCTATCTTCAGGAGTAGGCTGTGGGGCTTTTGGATGCTCCTGCCCAGTATGGCGGGAACGGCCGCCTTTCACGTGCTCCCCATGTTCCAGGTCCTGAAACAATCTGTCACGGATGATCGTTCCGGCGGGTTTGCCGGGTGGGAGCATTACAGGGAGGTGCTCGACAATGGTTCCTTCCGGCTGGCCGCGCAGAATACCGTCCGCTTTCTCGGGGTCTGTGTGCCGCTTTTGCTGGCCCTGTCCCTGCTGGGCGCTCTGCTGTTTTATCGGGAGAAGGGGGATCTGCGAAAGACCCTCGCCCTGCTGCCGATGGCCATTCCCGTGGCCAGTATGGCACGGATCTGGAAAGTCCTTTTTCGCAGGTACGGGCTGCTCGACCGGCTGTTTTGCGGCCGCACCGGAGGGGTGGATTATATCGGCAGCAGATGGGCCTTTGGAGTCCTGGTCCTCACCTATATCTGGAGGAATGTGGGGTACGATATCATCCTGTGGACCGCGGCCGTTCGCAGCGTAAACCGGGAGCTGGATGAGGCGGCGCAGGTGGACGGAGCCGGGAGAGCGCAGCGGTTTGTCCGGATCTGGCTGCCGCACATACTGCCCTATGCGGGTGTGATCCTGCTCCTGTCCCTGCTGAACGCGTTTAAGGCTTTCCGGGAGGTCTATCTGATGGCCGGGGAGTATCCCAATAAGACGATCTACCTGCTGCAGCATATTTTCAATAACTGGCTTTTGCATTATCGGTTTACGGATCTGTGTGCGGGGGCGGTTTTGGTCATAGGCGCGGTGGGCATCCTGTCCGTCCTGTTTCAAAGGCTGCTGGAACGGGACGGGGAAAGCGGAGGAGATGAATAGAGAGGATGAAAAAGATGCTGAAAAAGATACTGCGAAAGTGGAGGAGCCGTCTGGGGCTCCTGATGCTGGCGGCGGTCATGGCAGGCCCCGCGGTCATGGTGCTGATCGGTTCCCTTATGAGGAGGGAGGAGCTTCGTTTGAGCTTTGGCGCGGTGCTTCCGGACGGAACGGGATATGCCTTCCTGCCGCTGCTGCCTTATTATCCCACCCTTGCGAACTATAGGCAGCTGCTGTTGCAGACGATGGAATTCTACGTCATGTTTTGGAATTCCGTGCTTCAGACCGCCGGGATCCTCCTGGGGCAGCTGGCGGTGGGCATTCCCGCGGCGTGGGCCTTCGCAAAGTGGAGGGCCCGATGGAAAAACGGTCTGTTCCGTGTCTATGTGGTACTGATGATGGCGCCTTTCCAGGTGTTAATGGTGCCGGAGTACCTTACCCTGTACCGTTTCCGCCTGATCGACACGCCCTATGCCGTTGTTTTGCCGGCTGTTTTTGCCACGCTTCCCGTTTTTATCCTGACCCGTTTCTTTCGGGCGGTGCCGGATGAGCTGCTGGAAGCGGCCAGGCTGGATGGCGCGTCCGAGCTTTCCATCCTTGCCCAAACAGGTATCCCTCTGGGAAAGGGCGGGATCGGGGCGGTGGTTATTTTGAGCTTTCTGGAATACTGGAACGGGGTCGAAGCGCCCCTCGCTTTCCTGCAAAATCGCGTTTACTGGCCCGTGTCGCTGTATCTGCCCAGCATATCGGAGCAGGAGGAGGGTGTTGCGCTGGCGGCCTCCTTTCTCATTTTGATCCCGGCCTTCCTGTTGTTTTTGGCAGGGCGCGACTGGATGGAGGAGGGGATCGCCAACACCGGGTTGAAAGGATGATCTGTCTATGAAAAACATGCGAAAATTATATGGGATCGGCGCCGGGGTCTTTTTGGGAGCGATGCTGCTTCTTTCCGTTTATGTGTGGTATCAGCGGGCCGTAAATACGCCGGTTGCGGAGTTTGTCTATCCCCATCAGGGCACCGTCGGGGCTTCACAAGAGCGGCAGGGCGGGGGAGAATCCTACCGGCTCTGTCTGCCGGCGGATGTTCTGCACCGGGACGCCAGGGGGACCTTCGTGTATGTCATAGAGGAGCGGCAGGGAGTGCTGGGAAACACCTGTGTGGCCATAAAGCGAAGGGTCGATGTGCTGGCTTCGGACGATGCGCTGGCGGCGGTGGAGGGGAACCTGACCGCCATCGATCAGGTGATCTCTGCCAGCGACCGGGAGCTCTATGACGGATGCCCCATACTGCGCGAGGAGTAGTTTGCATCTCCCGCTATACTTTTCCGATTGGAACGGGTATAATATTCCCAGGGAAAACTGAGGATTGCATAAGAAAAACCGGCTGGCATCGGGGAAAGAATATTTGCAATCGCGGCCGTTTTGGTATAAGATGGAAGGAGACGCTTGGGACAAGGAACAGAGCGCGCAAAACGCGGCGCGGAAATGGAGCAGACCATGGACCTACTGGAACTGAGGGCACAGTTGGACGATATAGACGCGGAGATCGTGAAGCTCTACGAAAGGAGAATGGATCTCTGCGGCCAGGTGGCGCAGTATAAGATCGAGACCGGGAAGAAAGTGCTGGACCGGCAGCGGGAGCAGGAGAAGCTGGCAAAGGTCCGCTCCCTGACCCACAACGAATTCAACGGCCAGGGCATCACGGAGCTGTTTGAACAGATCCTGTCCATGAGCCGCAAGCTCCAGTACCAGATGCTGGAGGAACACGGAAGCCATGGGAAGCTCCCCTTTATCGGAGTGGACGACCTGGAGACCGGGAAAGCCCGCGTGGTGTTTCAGGGGGCTGAGGGGGCATACTCCCAGGCCGCCATGGTGAAATATTTTGGAGACGCGGTGAACAGCTTCCACGTGGACACGTTCCGGGACGCCATGAGCGCCATCGACGAGGGCAGCGCGGACTTCGCCGTGCTCCCCATTGAAAATTCCACCGCCGGGATCGTAAACGAGATCTACGATCTTTTGGTGGAATTTGAAAACTATATTGTGGGGGAACAGATCATCCGGATCGAGCACTGTCTGCTGGGAGTGCCGGGGACACAGCTTTCGGATATCCGCACCGTGTATTCCCATCCCCAATCCCTGATGCAGAGCGCCAAGTTTCTGGCGGATCACGACTGGCGGCAGATCAGTATGCAGAACAACGCGTTTGCGGCCAAGAAGGTGGCGGAGGAGCAGGATCGGAGCCAGGCGGCCATCGCCAGCGAGTACGCGGGGCAGGTGTATGGGCTGGAGGTGCTGAAGAAGGGGGTCAACCACTCCGGGACCAATTCCACCCGGTTCATCATTGTGACGAACCAGAAGATCTTTAAGCGGGATGCGGGAAAAATCAGCATCTGCTTTGAAGTGGCGCATGAGAGCGGCTCCCTCTACCACATGCTGTCCCACTTTATCTACAACCATCTGAACATGACCAAGATCGAGAGCCGGCCCATCGAGGGGCGCAACTGGGAGTACCGCTTCTTTGTGGACTTTGAGGGGAACCTGGCGGACAGCGCGGTGAAGAACGCTCTGCGGGGCCTGAGGGATGAGGCGCGCAACATGAAGATCCTGGGAAACTATTGACGGACATGCGGCAAGGAGACACGGACAGGCGATATGAGAGAACAGGAATTGATCGTATACAGAAAGATAGACGACGAGCTCCTTCGGAACATGGTATTTCTGATGGAGCATTACCGTGAGGCCGGTACGGATACGGCAGAGGGGCGGGTCGCGAAGGAAGAGCTCTCGGCGCTTTTTTACGCCTGTATCCACGGGCTGATCGAGCTGGCGGGGCGTTATGGCTTCCACGGGAACCTCTGGCACTGTTACCTGGCGGATCTTCTGGTGAACGACGAGAACAGCTATAGCTGCGGGTGTGAGATCCGCGGCGGGATCCAGGGCACCATCAACCAGGCGGTGCTTCACGATATTGTGATCTTCAAGGAATTCTACGATTATAACTTTGCCCCCATGATGGAAGCGCTGGAGGTGCCGGAGTTTTCCATGGTGGAAAATTACGTCAGCAGCAGCCGTGAGAGCAAGGTCTACAACCGCAGGATCTGTGCCCGCATCTGTGAGCTTGCGGAGAAATTCAGCCGGGATCAGACGCCGGAGGAGATGAAGGATACGCTCACCCAGTTCTACCGGGAATACGGGGTGGGGAAATTCGGACTCCACAAATCCTTCCGCGTCACCCACGATGAGGAGGGCGTCCATGTGGTGCCCATTTTGAACATCGCCCATGTGAAGCTGGACGATCTGGTGGGCTATGAGATCGCCAAGAAGAAGCTGGTGGACAATACGGAGGCGTTTGTGAGCGGCAGAAAAGCCAACAACTGCCTGCTCTTTGGAGACGCCGGAACCGGGAAATCCTCCAGCATAAAGGCCATCGCCAACGAATACTATGACAGGGGGCTGCGCATCATTGAGATCTATAAGCATCAGTTTCAGGATCTGAATGATGTGATCGCCCAGATCAAGAACCGGAATTATCGATTCATCATCTACATGGACGATCTGAGCTTCGAGGAATTTGAGATCGAATACAAATACCTGAAGGCGGTGATCGAGGGCGGGCTGGAGAGGAAGCCGGAAAACATCCTGATCTACGCCACCTCCAACCGCAGACATCTGATCCGGGAAAACTACAGCGACAAGGAGGAGATCCGGGAGGATATGCACACCAGCGATACCGTGCAGGAGAAGCTGTCCCTGGTGTACCGCTTCGGGGTCACCATCTATTTTGGCGCGCCGGACAAGAAGCAGTTCCAGACGATCGTAAAGACCCTGGCGGAGAGAAACGGCATCCGTCTGCCGGAGGAGGAGCTTCTTCTGGAGGCGAACAAATGGGAGCTTTCCCACGGCGGCCTGTCCGGCAGGAGCGCCCAGCAGTTCATCGACTACCTTCTGGGGCTTCCCGGGGAGAGCGGTCCCTTACATTGAAAAAACGGAGGATGGAGAGACATGGCAGTCAGAACCTTTGCGGCCATTGACATCGGAAGCTTTGAGCTGTCCATGAAAATATTTGAATTTGCCGGCAAGAACCGCATGAAGGAGATCGACTTTCTCACCCAGCGCATCGCGCTGGGGAGCGATACCTATGCGGACGGCAAGATCAGCAACGAGAAGATGGATGAGCTCTGCCGCGCTCTGAAGCGGTTTTTCTCCGTGATGAAAACCTACAAGGTGGAGGCGTATCAGGCTTACGGCACCAGCGCCATCCGGGAGACGGAAAATTTTACCATCGTGCAGGACAAGATCGCGCAGCGGACGGGGATCCGGGTGGATATCTTGAGCAATTCGGAGCAGCGTTTCCTGGACTATAAATCGGTGGCCTCCCGGGGAGAGGAATTCCGGCGCATTATCGAGGAAAAGACGGCGATCGTGGACATCGGGGGAGGCAGCATCCAGCTCTCCCTCTTTGACAACGATACGCTGGTGTCCACCCAGAACCTGAAGCTCGGGATCCTGCGGCTGCAGGAGATCCTGAACCATCTGCAGGTGGGGCCCTCGGAGCGGGAGCGGCTGATCGACGAAATGGCTTCCTCCCAGCTTGCCACCTATCGGAAGCTGTACCTAAAGGAGGGCGGCATCCGGAATATCATCGTGGTGGACGATTATATGTCCGCCTGGGTCATGCGCCAGTGCAGGGGAAACGAGCAAAAGAACATGATCGGTCCGGAGCAGCTGGGGCGGCTGACGGAGCTTTTGAAGGAGGGCAGCCCCATGCAGGTGGCCCGGAGCCAGGATATCCCGGAGGAGAAGGTGCCGCTGACCTTTAACAGCGTGGTGCTGGTCCGGAGGATCGCGGAGATCATGGGGGCGGAGAAGATCTGGGTGCCGGGCGTCACGCTCTGCGACGGGATCGCCTACGAATACGCGGAGAAAAACAAGCTG
>CANPWJ010000055.1 GCA_947584035.1 uncultured Acetatifactor sp.
CTGGCCTCGGAGGAAACGGTGGACACAGAGGAGGGAGAGCCGGATCGGCTGACCGTCTACGCGCTTGTGTTGTACCAGGCATACCAGCCTGATTGGATGGGGAAAGAGATGACGGAGGAAGAGGGGAGCCTCCTGCCGGTGGCGCTGACCTTCGCGGAGGAGGCAGGGGAGTATCGCCTGACGGAGTATTGGATTCCCCAGGACGGCAGCTATTACGCCCCGTCCATTCGGGAAAAGTTTCCGCCACAGGCCGCAGAGGCGGCGTTCTTTGACGCGGAGGATGCGGAGCTCTTACAGCGGGAGTGTCGGGAGAAGGCGGCGGAGCTTCAGATGCAGGGCATACGGGCGGATATGGAGGTGGCTACTATGGTTGCGGAGCTCAGCACGGTGACGGAAGCGGATCAGGAGAAGGAGGAAGAACTCCAAAAGCAGGGCATTCTGGCAGGGAGCAGCTCCAATCCGGGGGATTATCTGGCGGACTCACCGGTCTATGAAAGGCTGCTTGCGTATGGGCCCTACACGCTCAGCTACTGCTTCGGCCGGTTCCTGGAGGGAGGACAGACGGATCTAAAGGGCAGCATCATGGCGCTGGTCTGCAGGGAGCTGGCGGAGCAAAGCGGAGAATTTGAGGAGGCCGGGCGGGAAAACGGCCCGGGGAGCGGACCGGACGGGGATGCGTCTGTGGAGCGGCTTGCCAACCTGCAGTTTTCCAACGGGCAGGAGTGGTTCGACGCCTTTTTGGAGCGCGCCCGGCTATTGGAGAAGGAACTGGATGCGGAGGTGCTGGAAAAGTATCATCCGATCAGCCGGATGATCCTTGAGATGGCGGACAAAGACATCACTTTTGCATCATTTTAGTTGAAAATATTGTGAAAAAAATAAGAAAATGCTATACTTTGGGAAGAGCTTGGAACAGGACGGGAGGTGGCCGCCTTGGAGGGACATAAAAGAATGGCCGGAGCGCTGTTGTGCATGGCGCTTCTGGTCGGGATGCTTCTGCCGGCGGATGCGGCCGGAAGCGGAACAGAGCGGGGAAAGCTGCCCGCGCGGGAGACCGTCCGAGACGCCGGCGTGACGGCGGAAAGCGACGGGGAGCTGGAGCGGCTTTTGGAGGATTATCAGGCGTATGAGGAACGGTTTGCGGCCATAGAGACAGTAAATGACATTTCTGTCAGCCGTTATGACACGATAGAAGAACAGAACTATCCGGTGGTCATGGAGTCCTTCGGGGAGGAGGAGCTTACGTTCCTGGCGGCCTTTGACCGGGATTATCATCGGCTGGCGGTTTTCCTTGCGGACGCGTCCGGCAGGATCCTGTACAAGACCAACCGTCTGGAGACCAACTACCGGGACCGGGAGCAGCTCAGACAGCCGACGAAGGATCTGGCCGCGGTGGCCTTTGTGGACGTCAATGCGGACGGGCTGACGGACATCGTGCTCCTTACGCGGTGTGTCAACGAGACGGGAGAATATGCCGGGAAAGCCTACAAGGTAGGGGATGTGCTCTTTCAGGGGGACGGTACCTTTTACCGGGACTGGCGCGTGTCGGACAAGATCAACCGCTTTGACATGAACAAGAGCGCGGGCTGCATCGTCTCCTATGTGAGGGATGGGAATTCCGCGGAGTTTTTGTACACGGCCTCCACGCTGGAGGAGCTGCTGGAGAAGGGCTTTTCCGTGATCGAGGAGCTGCGCTATACCAGGAATTTTGAGAAGCTGGGACGCCTTCAGGTGGTGCCCGGCGTATTTCATCTCTCTTCCTTTGACTTTTTTATGATCTATCTGGTCAATGAGCAGGGGGAGATCGTGTGGTGTCTGCAGCCCATGGGAGATTACGAGAACCTGTATTCCTCCCGGGGAATCGCCTGTAAGGATGTGGACGGGGATGGGATGAAGGATCTGGTGGTGCTGGGGCGGTACAGCCGGGAGAACGCGGACGGTACGCTCCAGGTGGAGAGTAGCTGCGCGATCTTTTACCAGCGGACAGGCGGTTTTGACCGGGACCGGGAATTCGGGGAGTATTACCGTTGTACCGATGAGGACAACATGGAAAAGCTGGTGCAAAAGATCCGGGAGTACTGGGGCTGGCAGACGGAGGAGAGCGGGAGCTGACCGCTGCCGGAATGGAGATAACATGATCAAAATACTGATAGTGGATGATGAAAAACCGATCTGCGATCTGATCCATATCCATCTGTCCGCGGCGGGATATCACTGTGAGAGCGTGCAGGACGGGCTGTCGGCGATTGACCGGATCGAGCGGGAAAATTTTGATCTGATCCTGCTGGATATCATGCTTCCGGGGGCGGACGGCTTCGACATTATGGAGTACATACGGCCGCTGCAGATCCCGGTCATCTTTATCACCGCCAAAAACGATGTGAGGGACAAGGTGCGGGGACTGAAGCTGGGCGCGGAGGACTACCTGGTGAAGCCCTTTGACATGGTAGAGCTGGCCGCCAGGATCGAGGTGGTGCTGCGGAGGTTCCATAAGACGGAGAGCGTGCTCCAGGCGGGGGACGTGACGGTGGATCTGGAGGCGCGGAAGGTGACCAGGGCGGGACAGCCGGTGGTGCTCACCAACAAGGAGTACGGGCTGCTGGTGCTCTTTATACAGAATAAAAACGTGGCGCTCTTTAAGGAGAAGCTGTATGAGAAGGTCTGGGAGGACGAGTATATTGCGGACAGCCGCACACTGGAGCTGCACGTCCAGAGGCTTCGGCGCAAGATGGGATGGGAAAATAATCTGGTGGCCGTGTACAAGGTGGGATATCGCCTGGAGATCTGAGCGCACCCGGGGAACCGATAGGAGAGGACAAGCCCATGAAATTTTCGTTTAAGATATTATTGTGCAGCATTATGATCATGGCGGCAGCCTTTGGGATCGGCGGCTATTTTTTTATCAACTATGTCTTTGAGACCTCCCTTGACCGGGAGATCGAACAGGCCATGAACGAGAGCAGCATCCTGCGGTTTGCCTTTGAGACGGCCGCGCTGAACATCCCGTCCAAGTACGCGGTACTGCAGGATTCCACGATCCGGGAGATCGGCCTGAACCTGGAGAACAGCGGGGAGGGGAGGCTTCTGCGGATCTCGGATGAGGACCGGGTCATGGTGTACGAGAGCGAAGGCTTTGCGGAGGGGGAGGAGCTTCTGTCGAAGATCCAGGAGCAGACCAGGGCCTATCAGGTGATTGAACAAAACGGAAGCTACTATATTCAGACCGGCACGCTGTTAAACGCCATGGACCGGATCCTTTACCTGGAGACCATGAAGGATGTGACGGCGGTGTTTGAGGAGCGCGCGCAGGGGTTTTCCGTGTATCGGAGGCTCACCCTAATCATGCTGTTTAGCTGTTCCGTGGCCATGTTTTTTATCTCCTCCTGGCTGACCCGGCCGATCCGGCAGCTGACCCGGGCGGCGCGGGAGATGACACGGGGGGACTACAGCTACCGGGCGGAGCAGATCAGTCAGGACGAGATGGGGCAGCTGACCCGGGACTTTAACCGGATGGCCGGCGCGCTGGAGGAAAATATCCACAAGCTGGAGCGGGAGGTGCGGGCGCGGGAGGATTTCATCGCCGCCTTTTCCCACGAGTTAAAGACGCCCCTGACGGCGATCATCGGCTATGCGGATCTTCTCCGCTCCCGGAAGCTGGACGAGGAGCAGCATTTTTTGTCCGCCAACTACATTTACACGGAGGGAAAGCGGCTGGAGACCATGTCCCTCAGGCTTCTGGATATCATTGTCACAAAACGCTATGAGCTGGACGCGCGGATGTTTGACGCAGCGGTGCTGTTTGATTATCTGCGGGATATGTACGCGGAGCGGGAGGATATCCGTCTGATCTGTGAGTATCAGGAGAGCCGCGTCCGGGGGGAGGCCGATCTCTTAAAGACGGTGCTGCTCAATCTGGTGGACAACGCTTATAAGGCGTCCGAGCCGGGCTCCCGGGTGGAGGTGCACGGAGAACGGACCGGGGAGGGATACCTCTTTTCCGTGCGGGACTACGGGGCGGGGATCCCCCAGGAGGAGCAGGAGAAGATCACGGAGGCTTTTTACATGGTGGATAAGTCCCGCTCCCGCAGCAGGAACGGTGCCGAGCTGGGACTTGCGCTGTGCACGGAGATTCTAAAGCTGCATGGCAGCGCGCTGCAGATCGAGAGCAGGGTGGGCGAGGGGAGCTGTTTTCGGTTCCTTCTGCCCTGGGAGGAGGTGAAGGACAGTGAACAAAAGGCTGATTAAAGTGGGGATCCCGGTGGTCGCGGTGGCCCTTTTGGCGTTTGCCATCTGGGGGCCGGAGCAGATCACGCGCTATCAGGACCGGGGCATCCTGAACCGGATCCGCTCGGAGACCGCGGAGAACGAGAGCGCGGGGTACCGCTACACGTTAAACAGCAACGAGAAGCTCTATCTCCTGTCCAAGTGCCTGAACAATCAGGCGAAGCAGGAGAGCGAGCTCAGCGCCATGACCCAGGTGGAAAATGGTGCCGTGGACTATCGGGATCTGACCGGCGCCTACGCGCTTGTGGTCAACCGTCAGGAGCCCTCCGGTCAGGAGATCACCGAAGAACAGATTTTTGAGATCTGTAACCGGGAGCTGGAGGAGCTGCGGCGGCAGGGGATCCTTCCCCAGGGGGTGCGGGAGGTGACGGCGGCCTCCTATAGCTCGGAGCTGTATTCCGCCATTGACGTGCTGGAGCCCCGCAACAATATGGTGGTGTGGAAGGTGAGCCTCTCCACGGACACGCAGAATGCGGATAAGGCGAACCGCCTGATCGACGCTTATATTGACGCGGACACGGGCAAGATCTATGAATTTTATGTGCGCACCGAGGGGAAATGGGCGGATATAGATCCGGACACCGTGATGGAGGCGTGGAGCGGCTATCTGGGTTTAAGCGGCAGGGAACCCCTGGAGGAGGCGAATCCGCTCTCTGAAACCACCCCTTATTTTGAAAAGTATTATTTCCCGGGGATGAACGACGGCAGGACGCTGGTGACGCTTGGCTTCTACGAGGGGATCAACGAGCTTTTCCTGAAGATCGAAAACGGAAGGTGACACAAGTGTCATAGAACCCTGACGGTATCAATTTTTACAAATCTGACCGTATCATTTTTTTACAAAAACGCTTGACAGATGGTTTTGGCAGGTTTATGATAGGAAAAGAAAAAAATAGCGGACACAAACCGTAGATGTGGAGATAACGGCAGTATATGCACTTACAGAGAGACCGGAGGCTGAGAAAGGTTGGAAACGCAGACTGTCAAATGGACCACGGAGGGCGCGGGGAAAGAGCGATCGAGTATTCCGCGACGTGAGGCACGCGTCAGTGGCCGGGGATATGACCGTATCCTGCAGAGGGCATGTGAGAGCATGAAGCAAGGTGGCACCGCGAGATGGAATCCATCCCGTCCTTGACAGAGGAAGATCTGTCAGGGGCGTTTTTTTGTGAGAAAATTGTAAAAAAACGCCGGATCGTCCGACCGCGGCGGGGCTGGCAGAAAGCCGTTTTTTGGCGGAAGGCAACAGGAATGGAGGAGATGAGATTGAAAGTAAGGCCTACTTTGGAGGAGTGCAGACAGCTTGCCGCGTCCGGCGGCTACGGAGTGATTCCTGTCAGCACCGAGATCTATGCGGACACATCCACACCCATCGAGGCCCTGCGCATCCTGCAGAAGGTCAGCGGGCATGTGTATCTGCTGGAGAGCGCGGAGGCGAACAAGCGCTGGGGGCGCTATTCCTTTCTGGGGTATGATCCGCTGATGGAGATCACCTGCTACAACGGCGAGACCACCATAAAGTCCCCCATGACGAAGCGGACCACCCGGGAGGATGTGCGGGGGCTGATCCGGAGTGTGATCGAGGAGAACAAAAGCCCCAGACTGGCGTATCTCCCGCCCTTTACCGGAGGGCTGGTGGGGTATTTCTCCTACGATTACATCAAGTACAGCGAGCCCACGCTTCGGCTGGATGCGAGGGATGAGGAGGGCTTCCAGGATGTGAACCTGATGCTCTTTCACCGGGTGATCGCCTTTGACAACTACCGTCAGAAGATCCTCCTCATTGTCAACGCCAAGACGGACGGACTGGAAGCCAACTACCACAAGGCCGTCCTGGAGCTGGAGCAGATGAAGCAGCTTTTAAAGACCGGGGAGAAGGCGCCCAGGGTGCCGCTGCGGCTCCGGGAGGACTTTGTCCCTCTGTTCGGCGAGGAGGAATACTGTGCCATGGTGGAGCGGGCGAAGCGCTATATCCGGGAGGGAGATATCTTCCAAGTGGTCCTGTCCAACCGGCTGGAGGCGGCCATGGAGGGGAGTCTCCTGGACGCCTACCGGGTGCTGCGCACCAGCAACCCTTCCCCCTACATGTTCTATTTCTCCGGGGAGGACGGCGAGATTGCGGGGGCGAGCCCGGAGACCCTGGTGAAGCTGGAGCAGGGGAAGCTCTACACCTTCCCTCTGGCGGGCACCCGTCCGAGAGGGGCCACCGAGGAGGAGGATCAGGCGCTGGAGCGGGAGCTTCTGGCGGACGAGAAGGAGCGGGCGGAGCACAATATGCTGGTGGATCTGGGGCGGAACGACATCGGAAAGATCAGCAGGATCGGGACGGTCCACGTGGAAAAATATATGTCCATCGAGCGGTATTCCCATGTGATGCACATTGGCTCCACAGTCAGCGGTACGATCCGGGAGGATAAGGACGCGCTGGACGCGGTGGACGCCATTCTGCCCGCGGGAACCCTGTCGGGAGCGCCCAAGCTGCGGGCCTGTGAGATTATCAACGAGCTGGAGAACAACAAGCGCGGCATCTACGGCGGCGCCATCGGTTATGTGTCCTTTGCGGGCAATCTGGACACCTGCATCGCCATCCGGCTGGCCTTCTCCAAGAACGGCAAGGTGTTCATCCGCTCCGGGGCGGGGATCGTGGCGGACAGTGTGCCGCAGCGGGAATACCGGGAGTGCATCCAGAAGGCGGCGGCGGTAAGAAATGCCGTCAGCCTGGCGCAGGAGGGATTGGAGTAACATGATACTTTTGATCGATAATTATGACAGCTTTTCCTACAATGTATATCAGCTGGTGGGTTCCGTGGACCCGGATATCCGGGTGATCCGAAACGATGAGCTCTCTGCGGAGGCGGTGGAGGAGCTTGCCCCCTCCCATATCATCCTGTCCCCCGGTCCCGGAAAGCCTTCCGACGCGGGGATCTGCGAGGAGGTGGTGCGGCGGTTCGCGGGAAGGATCCCCATTTTGGGGATCTGCCTGGGGCATCAGGCGATCTGCGAGGTGTTCGGGGCCACCGTGACGTATGCCAGGGAGCTGATGCACGGCAAACAGTCCGTCGTAAAGCTGGACACCGGCAGCCCGCTCTTTCGGGGAATGAAGGAGGAGATCACGGTGGCAAGGTATCATTCCCTGGCGGCCAGCCCGGAGAGTATACCGGAGGTGCTGCGGGTCACGGCAAGGACGGCGGACGGCGAGGTGATGGCGGTGGAGCACACCCGGTTCCCCGTGTACGGGGTGCAGTTCCATCCGGAGTCGGTGCTCACGCCGGACGGCAGACAGATCCTGGAGAATTTCCTGTGCGGCGCGGGAGGCCCGGCAGGGAAAGAACAGGAGAGGAAGAAGCAGGAAACGGAAACAAAAATAACAGGAAAGAAGGAGAAGAATATGGTGATTGCAGAGGCGATTCAAAAGCTGGTGAAAAAAGAGGAGATCGGATATGAGATGTCCAAGGCGGTGATGAACGAGATTATGAGCGGGGAGGCCAGCGACGTGCAGAAGAGCGCGTATCTGACCGCGCTTTCCATGAAGGGGGAGACCATCGAGGAGATCACGGGCTCCGCGGAGGAGATGCGAAATCACGGCACAAAGCTGGGTTCGGATCTGGAGACGCTGGAGATCGTGGGGACCGGAGGCGACGGCTCCAACTCCTTCAATATTTCCACCACCGCGTCCCTGGTCATCGCGGCGGCGGGAGTGCCGGTGACGAAGCACGGAAACCGGGCGGCCAGCTCCAGGTCCGGCGCCGCCGACTGTCTAGAGGCGCTGGGCGTCAATATCAGCCTGGAGCCGGAGAAGAACCGGAAGGTCCTGGAGGAGTGTGGCATCTGTTTCCTCTTTGCGCAGAAATACCATACGGCCATGAAGTATGTGGGGCCGATCCGGAAGGAGCTGGGCATCCGCACGGTATTCAATATTTTAGGGCCCCTGGCCAATCCCGCCCAGCCCACCTATCAGGTGATGGGAGTCTATGATGAGAGCCTGGTGGAACCCATGGCGCAGGTGCTGTCCAATTTGGGGATCCGGCGCGGCATGGTGGTCTACGGGCAGGATCGTCTGGATGAGATCTCCCTGAGCGCTCCCACCAGTGTGTGCGAGATCGACCACGGCAGACTGACCCGCTATACCATCGAGCCGGAGCAGTTTGGGATGGAGCGCTGTGCCAAGGAGGATCTGGTGGGGGGAACGCCCCAGGAGAACGCACAGATCACCCGGGCCGTTTTGAAGGGGGAGAAAGGCCCCAAGAGAAACGCGGTGGTGTTGAACGCGGCGGCAGCCCTGTATGTGGCGGGAAAGGCATCCAGCCTGGCGGAGGGCGTAAAGCTGGCGGAGGAGACCATCGACAGCGGGAAGGCGCTGGAAAAGCTCGAACAGTTTGTGGCTCTTTCCAACCGATAAAAAAGAAGGGAGTCCCCTATGATACTAGATACGATTGCGGCGGCAACCAAGGAACGGATCGAAGCCCAGATGGAGAGCAAGCCCCTGGAGGAGATGAAGGCGGCGGCTCTGGATCTGGAGAAACATACCGGCTTCCCCTTTGAGCGGGCGCTGGCGGGAGAGGGGATCCGCTTTATCTGCGAGGTCAAGAAGGCATCCCCCTCCAAGGGGCTGATCGCGGAGGATTTTCCCTATATCCAGATCGCGAAGGAATACGAGGCGGCCGGAGCGGATGCCGTCTCCGTCCTGACGGAGCCCTTCTTTTTTCAGGGGAGGAACGGCTACCTGAGCGGCATCCGAAAGGAGGTGCAGCTCCCTCTCCTGCGGAAGGATTTCACGGTGCACGAGTATATGGTCTATGAGGCCAAAACGATCGGCGCGGATGCGATCCTTTTGATCTGTGCCATCCTGTCCCAGGGCCAGCTGGAGGAGTACGCGGGGATCGCGGAGGAACTGGGCCTTTCCGCCCTGGTGGAGGCCCATGACGAGCGGGAGATCGAGATGGCGCTGAAGGCCGGGGCGCGCGTCATCGGCGTCAACAACCGGAACCTTCAGGACTTTACCGTGGACATCGACAACTCGGTCCGGCTGCGGGAGCTGGTGCCGAAGGACATTCTGTTCGTGTCCGAGAGCGGCATGAGGACCCGGGAGGACATCGTGCGCCTGGAGCAGAACGGCACGGACGCGGTTCTGATCGGGGAGACCCTGATGCGGAGCGGCGACCGGAAGGGGATGCTGCGGGAGCTGTCCGGGCGCGGCTAGAGTCTGCGCAGGGAACCGGGAGAGCTCCCCAAGAAGCCGGAAGGGGAGCGCCCGGGAAAACCGAAAAAGGAGAGCTCTGGGAGCGTCCCAAGAAGCCGGAAGGGAAGCACCCGGAAAATCTGGGAAGAGAGCATCCCAGGAAGCCAGAAGGGAAGCCTCGGGGAGCGCCCGGGGCTTCCAAAGAGTGAGGATAAGGAGCGGGTGACGTATGGGACAAGACACGAAGATCAAGCTGTGCGGGCTTTTCCGGGAGTGCGACATCGACCGCGCCAACGAGGTGCGGCCGGACTATGTGGGCTTTGTCTTTGCCAAAAGCACACGGCAGGTGACCAGAGAACAGGCCAGTGCTTACCGCCAAAGGCTGCGCCCCGACATCCCGGCGGTGGGCGTGTTTGTCAACGCTTCCCCCGGGCAGGTGACGGGCCTGTTGGCGGACGGGATCATCCAGCTGGCACAGCTGCACGGCGATGAGACGGAGGAGGAGATCCGCGCCATCCAGGAGGCATCCGGCCGTCCGGTCATCAAAGCGGTGAAGGTCAGAGAACGGCGGGACGTGGAGCGGTGGCTTTCCTCCCGGGCGGATTACCTGTTGTTTGACAGCGGGGCCGGTTCCGGAAGGCAGTTCGACTGGTCGCTCCTGGAGCGGGTGGAGAGGGCGTATTTCCTGGCGGGAGGACTGGAACCGGAAACCATTCCCCAGGCGGTCCGGATGCTCCGCCCCTACGCCGTGGATCTAAGCTCCGGCGTGGAGACGGACGGGGTGAAGGACGGGGAGAAGATGCGGCGGGCGGTGGAGGCCGTGCGCGGTGCGCGCATTTTGGGGTGACCGGCCCGGAGAGCGGGGATACGGCAGACCGGTGGAGGCCGTGCGCGGTGCGCGCATTTTGAAGTGACCGGCCCGGAGAGCGGGGATGCGGCGGGCCGGAGGAAGGCTGCGCATCCGCCCCAAGGAAAAGCGGAAAGGCAAGCAGGGCAAGACGGATAGAAAGGCAGATAGAAAGGATGACAAAACATGAGTGACGGACGTTACGGAATACACGGGGGACAATATATCTCCGAGACGCTGATGAATGAACTGATCCGCCTGGAGGAGGCTTATGAGCACTACAAAAAGGATCCGGAATTCAACGCGCAGCTCACGAAGCTTTTGAATGAGTACGCCGGGAGACCTTCCCTTCTGTACTACGCGGAGAAGATGACAAAGGATCTGGGCGGCGCCAGGATCTACCTGAAGCGGGAGGATCTGAACCATACCGGCTCCCACAAGATCAACAACGTGCTGGGCCAGGCGCTTCTGGCCCAAAAGATGGGAAAGACCCGGCTGATCGCGGAGACCGGAGCGGGCCAGCACGGTGTGGCAACCGCCACCGCGGCGGCCCTGCTGGGGATGGAGTGTGAGATCTTTATGGGGAAGGAGGACACCGAACGCCAGGCGCTCAACGTCTACCGTATGGAGCTTTTGGGCGCGAAGGTGAACGCGGTGACCACCGGCACCATGACCCTGAAGGACGCGGTCAACGACGCCATGCGGGAGTGGAGCAGCCGGGTGAGCGACACCCATTACTGCTTGGGCTCCGTCATGGGGCCGCACCCCTTCCCCATGATCGTGCGGGATTTTCAAAGCGTTATCAGCCGGGA
>CANPWJ010000056.1 GCA_947584035.1 uncultured Acetatifactor sp.
GGCTCCCAGAATGAGCAGCTGGAGCCCCGTCTCCCGGCTGCTTCCATGCAGGAACCATACGGTGAGGGCCACACAGGCCAAAAGGAACAGATAGACCGCCACCTGGAGCGTCACCATCCAGACGCCGTAGTTTCCCATTCCCGGCAGCTGCCGGTTCTCACCGAACAATCCGATCATATTGAGCCCTCTGGTCAGGCAGTCATGGTAGAGCAGATATTTTCCCAGCCGCCCGATCAGCCAATAGAAGGCAAGCGGACAGAGCGCGATCAGGATCCGCAGGAGAGAACGCCCCTCCCTCTGCCGTCTGTCCACCGTCTCCAGGAAAAAAACGCCGGTCAAAATGGCAAACAGACAGGTTACCGGATCCTGTCCCGCCGCCACATAATACTGCGTGCTCTCCAGAAAGCCCATCTCCAGCTTCGCATAGGCCGGAAGTGTGGCAAACGCCGGAAAAAACCGTTCCGTCTCCATGCGGTTGCGGTTTGCGTTGCCGGGAGAGCACAGGACAAAGCACACCGACGCCAGAACCAGGGCCAGCATAACGAAATAAAACGGAGGGAGCTTTTTCTTCTCCGCCAAAAGATACAGGCCAAACACCAGATACACGCCCAAAAGGATCGCGCCCATCTGTTCCATATTGGCCGCATAGACCGCGCACAGGGGGCACAGGACATACTCCCATGCCTTACACTTCCGGCCCTTCAGGAATTGCCAGATCGGCCGCATGGCCACGGTGCCCAGCGCTAACGGCCACAGATAGTTGGTGGTGGTGGTGATCCAGCCGGCGCTGCACAGGGAACCGATCGGCACCGACCAGATCAGCGCGAAGAAAATACACTGGGCCTTCTGCCGTTCCTCCCCCTCGGACAGCCCAAAGAGATCTCCCACGTTCCACACCAAAAGAACCGTCATCAGGGAGTCCAGGATCCGCCAAACCCAGGCCGGCAGCACCGTCAAGGGCATCATCACCGCCTCAATAAACACCCGGGAGGACCACCGCATATACCGTTCCTTCAGGAAAGCCGAAAGCGGCCGGCCCGCATATACCCCGGCATAGGTCAGGTCGTCTCCGAAGTCCGGTGTCACAAAGGCATGGGCCGTCAAAAGCACCAGGGTCATAAAACCGAGCAGCAGCCACTGTCTCGCCCCGGCATCCCTCTTTCTCATAAGTTTTCCTCTCTTGTTCTCACGGGAAGGGCTTATACCTTTTCCACGGCGATGGCAACCTTTTCCCCATTGACATCCCACTCTCTGGAGACGGCAAATTCCTTTCCATCCGTCAGCTCATCCGCCAGCACCTTCCCGGAGATGGCATCGCTGTTGCGCTCCGCCAGGGCCGCCAGCTTCCCGTTGCCGTTGACGGACACCCGGATATGGTCCGTCACCTCAAAACCGGCATCCTTGCGCATGGTCTGGATCTTGCTGATGATCTCGTACACAAAGCCCTCCTCGATCAGCTCCTGTGTCAGGTTGGTGTCCAGAACCACCGTCATACGGTTATCCTCCTGGGACACATATCCCTCCTTCTGCGCGATGTCGATCAGCAGATCGTCCTTGGCCAGCTCCACCTCCACACCGTCCACGGCAAAGGCCAGTTTCCCGTTTGCATTTAATTCGTCCATGGCCGCGTTCCCGTCCAGCGCCGCCAGTGTTTTCTGGATGCCGCCCAGCTGCTTGCCATACCTGGGGCCCACCGTGCGCAGCTGCGGCTTGAACGAATAGGAGGTAAAGGCCCTGACGTCATCGGCAAAGACCACTTCCTTCACGTTCAGCTCATCCGCGATGATAGCCGTATAGAAGGAATCCAGCCTGAAATCTGCCTTGATATACATTTTACGGATGGGCTGGCGGTTCTTGATGGCCGCGTCATTCCGGCACGCGCGCCCCAGCACGACCGCATCCAGCACATCTTCCATATCCTCCTCCAGCTTCGGGTCGATATACGCCTGCTCCACCGTCGGGAAATCGCACAGGTGGATGCTCTCCGGCGCGTTCCGGTCGATACTCCGCACCAGGTTCTGATAGATGTCCTCCGTCATAAAGGGAATCATGGGCGCCGCCGCCTTACAGATCGTCACAAGCGCGGTATACAGGGTCATATAGGCGTTGATCTTGTCCTGCTCCATGCCCTTGGCCCAGAAGCGCTCCCGGCTTCTTCGCACGTACCAGTTGCTCATCTCGTCCACAAAATCCTGAAGCGCCTTGGCCGCCTCCGGGATACGGTATTGATCCAGATGGTCGTCCACCTTTCCCACCGTGGTATTCAGGCGGGACAAGAGCCATTTGTCCATGACTGACAGCTTGTCATATTCCAGCTTATATCCGGAAGCGTCAAACTGATCGATATTGGCATAGAGCACAAAAAACGCGTAGGTGTTCCACAGCGTGCCCATAAATTTGCGCTGCCCCTCCTGCACGATCTTGCCGGAGAAACGCTTGGGCAGCCAGGGAGCGGAGCTGGTGTAGAAGTACCAGCGGATCGCGTCCGCGCCGTAGGTCTCCAGCGCGTCAAAGGGATCCACCGCGTTGCCCTTGCTCTTGCTCATCTTCTGGCCGTTCTCATCCTGTACATGGCCCATCACGATGACATTCTCAAAGGGCGCCCGGTTAAACAGCAGGGTGGACTCCGCAAGCAGCGAGTAGAACCAGCCGCGGGTCTGATCTACCGCCTCCGAGATAAACTGTGCCGGGAACTGCTGCTCAAACAGCTCTTTGTTCTCAAAGGGGTAATGGTGCTGCGCAAACGGCATCGCGCCGGAGTCAAACCAGCAGTCGATCACCTCGGGGACACGCTTCATCTGTCCGCCGCACTTCGGACACTGGATCGTGATCTCATCAATATAAGGGCGGTGCAGCTCCACGGTTTTCGCCCGTTCGTCCCCGCTCAGATCCAAAAGCTCCTGTCTGCTTCCCACAGAGAGCATATGGCCGCACCCGCACTCCCAAATATTCAGCGGTGTGCCCCAATAACGGTTTCGGGACACGCCCCAGTCCTGAATGTTCTCCAGCCAGTTTCCAAAACGTCCCTCTCCGATGGACTCGGGGATCCAGTGGATGGTCTTGTTGTTGCGCACCAGATCGTCGCGCACCGCCGTCATCTTGATAAACCAGGATTCTCTCGCGTAATAGATGAGGGGCGTGTCACAGCGCCAGCAGAAAGGATAATCATGCTCAAACCGGGGCGCGGAAAAGAGCTTTCCCTCCGCATCCAGGTCCTTCAACACCTCCGGATCCGCCTCTTTCACAAACTTTCCCGCATACGGCGTCTCCTCGGTCATGTTTCCCTTGCCGTCCACGAACTGGATAAACGGCAGGTCATAAGTTCGCCCGATACGGCTGTCATCCTCACCAAACGCGGGCGCGATATGAACGATCCCGGTGCCGTCCGTCATTGTGACATATGTGTCACATGTCACGAAATGGGCTTTCTTTTTCTGTCGGGCAGCCGCCTCTCCGGAGCAGACAAACAGCGGCTCGTAGGTCTTTCCCTCCAGATCCGTGCCCACATAAGTCTCCAGCACCTCATAGGCCGGTCTGCCCTCCGCAGCCAGGCCGCCCAGCACGGTGTCCAAAAGCGCCTGGGCCATATAATAGGTGTAGCCGTCCGCCGCCTTCACCTTCACATAAGTCTCCTGGGGGTTCACGCAGAGCGCCGTATTGGAGGGCAGGGTCCAGGGGGTTGTGGTCCATGCCAGGAAGTAGGCGTCCTCGTCTGTCACCTTAAACCGCACGATGGCGGAGCGCTCCTTGACCGCCTTATAGCCCTGCGCCACCTCGTGGCTGGAGAGCGGCGTTCCGCATCTGGGACAGTAGGGAACGATCTTAAAGCCTTTGTAGAGCAGGCCCTTGTCCCATATGGTCTTAAGCGCCCACCACTCGGATTCGATAAAATCGTCATGGTAGGTCACATAGGGGTCGTCCATGTCCGCCCAAAAACCCACGGTCCGGGAGAAGTCCTCCCACATGCCCTTATATTTCCACACACTCTCCTTGCACTTCTGAATAAAAGGATCCAGCCCGTATTCCTCGATCTGCTCCTTGCCGTCCAGCCCCAGAAGCTTCTCCACCTCCAGCTCTACCGGCAGGCCGTGGGTATCCCACCCGGCCTTTCGAGGCACCATGCACCCCTTCATCGCCCGGTAGCGGGGAATCATATCCTTGATCGTGCGGGTCTCCACATGGCCGATGTGGGGCTTTCCGTTTGCGGTAGGCGGGCCGTCGTAGAAGGTGTAGATCTCGCCGCCCTCCCTCTGCTTCACACTTTTTTTGAAGATGTCGTTGTCGCTCCAGAACTTCTCTACCTGCTTTTCACGTTCCACGAAGTTCAAATTGGTGGGCACTTGTCTGTACATGTCGTTTTTCCTCTCTCCCTATGATTGATAATAACAAAAGCCGCGTCCGTAAAAGGACGCGGCCCAAGTCTGCGCTACCACCTGTTACCTCATACGTTCCGCGCCCCCGGGGCGGGAATTATATGGCTCCTCTTAACGGGAGGACCGCGTCCGAAACTACTCGTCTCCTTTTGTTCCGGCTGCTCGGGAGTGATATTCCCCGCCATCCTACTCGCATCAGCCTCACACCGCCGCCGACTCGCTTTGCCTTTGGGAAGGGCAGGTACTGTCTCCGTCACCGCATTTCTTATTTTTGATTATTTTATTATAGAACACAAATTTTCCGGTTGTCAAGTAAAACCGATATCGATCCCGCAGTTTCCGCTCAGGGCTCCAGATACCGGTCGATCCCGTTGGCGATCCCCTCCGCGATCTTGTCCTGATATTCCTCCGTGGCCATCAGCGCGTCCTCCTCCGGATTGGTCATAAAACCCATCTCCACGATCGTCACCGGCACCTGGCACCAGTTGATGCCGCTCATGGTATCCGTCTCCCAGACCTTCCGCCTGTTACATCCCGTGGCCGCCGTCAGCTCTTCCAGCACACAGTCGGACAGCGCCCGGCTCTCCTCGTACAGATCCCCGTTGTACGGATTGCCCGGTGTCTGACAGATCGTCATCGCCCCCTTGGCGTTCGGATCCTCGGAGCCGTCCGCGTGGATCCGGATGAACGCGTCCGCCGGCAGATCATTTGCCACCTGGGCCCGTTCGCTGTTGCTGATGTCCACATCATGGGAGGTCCGCACCATCACCACCTCATAGCCCCTCTCCTCCAGCTGCTCCTGGAGCTTCTCGGCCACCATCAGCGTCAGCTCATACTCGTACAGCCCGCTGGTGTTCCCGTGGGTGCCGCCGGAAACCTTCGCCTTCATCTCGGAGGCTCCGGGCCCGATCGGCTCCGGATCACTGTTTCCATGCTGCTGGTGTCCGGCGTCCAGCACGATCCGGTACCCGTTTGCAGGAGGTGCCTCCTGCTGTTCCTCCCCGGAGACAGACGCCTCTCCGGAAGAGGCCTCCTGCTCCGTCTCCTCCCTTTCCGGCGCGGACGCACCGACCGCATCGCTGGCCGCCGCATCCCGGCTCGGTTCCAAAGCTGCGTCGATATTCCCGCTCTCCTCCCAGATCCGGTCCGCGCTTTCGCTCTCCCCGTCCGAGCGTCCCTCCGGGGAACAGCCGCAGAGCAGCACGGCGCAGACAAACGCCAGCAGTATGGCAGGGCTTCCTTTCCGGGTAAAAGCATTTCTTTTGTTCCGCATACATACTCCTTTCTCTCTGTTCGGATCGGTCAGGTATAAAAAACCTCTGTTTACAAATAATAGAATCAATCCCATGGAAACGGTTTTCGACAGAAACCGTCCGGGGCCGTACAAACTCTGACAAATCTGACAAAATGGAGGAACCAACAATATGAAAGCAACAGGAATCGTTCGCAGAATAGATGATCTGGGACGCATTGTCATCCCCAAGGAGATCCGGCGCACACTCCACATCCGTGAGAGCGACCCGCTGGAGATTTTTACCGACCGCGAGGGGCAGGTCATTCTGAAAAAATATTCCCCAATCGGCGAGATGACCACCTTTGCCAAGCAGTATGCGGAGAGCCTGGCCCAGGTATCCGGCCACGCCGCGGTGATCGCCGACCGGGATCAGTTCGTAGCGGCCGCCGGCGGCTACAAACAGCTCCTGAACAAGTCCGTCAGCAAACAGCTGGAGGACAAGGTCAACAACCGGGAAACGGTGCTGGCCTCCCGGGGAGACCGCAGCTTCATCAATATCTGCGGCGAAATCGACGAGGACTATCAGCACCAGGCGATCGCCCCGATCATCTGCGAAGGGGACGTGATTGGCAGCGTGGCGCTTCTGGAAAACAACAACCGCGGAAAAATGGGCGAGGTAGAGCAGAAGCTGGTGCTGTCCGCCGCCGGCTTCCTGGGCCGGCAGATGGAACAGTAACCGGACTGTCAGAGGCAGCGGGTCGATCCGAGGGATATCCGCTGCCTCCTGCCGTGTCCGACGCGTACAGAAAACGTCGCGTCGCTTTCTGCCGCCCCTATCGCTCGCTCATCCGGTCCAGAAGCTCCATCTTCATGTCATACAGTTTCCGCGACAGATCCACATATACATTGTGGGGGTTTACCAGACGCTTGGTCTCATCCCACAGCGTGTCCAATTCTCTCTGACAGTATTCCCGGATCTCCATCGTCCTGGGAGACGTATAACAGCATTCCCCCTGCTTGAAGATCTGCTGCAGGATCGGGCGAAGGGTATACGTCCCGCCCTTCATCCGCGTTTTTTTCCAGGGCTCCGCAGGATCAAAGAGCAGCAGATCGTCCTTCTCATCGTACTCCTCATCCGCCAGGCAGATCAGATCCGCCTTCAGCTTGCCCGTATCCTTCTCATAGATGCGGTAGATCTTTTTATCCCCGGGGTTCGTGACCTTCTCGGAGTTTTCGGACAGTTTGATCTTGGGGATAAACTTTCCGTCCTTCCCCATAATGGCCGCCAGCTTATACACCCCTCCAAAAGAGGGATTGTCCTTGGAGGTGATCAGGTTCGTCCCCACGCCCCAGGAGGTGATCGCCGCCCCCTGCTCCTTCAGACTGTCGATCAGAAATTCGTCCAGATCATTGGAGGCGGAGATCACCGCGTCCGGAAATCCTGCCGCATCCAGCATTTTTCTGGCCTTTTTGGACAAATAAGCCAGGTCGCCGCTGTCCAGACGGATCCCATAGTTGGAGAGCGGTATGCCCGCCTCCCGCATTTCCGTAAAGACGCGTATCGCATTGGGGACGCCGGATTTCAGGGTGTCATAGGTGTCCACCAGGAGAATACAGGCGGCCGGGTACATATCCGCATACGTTTTAAACGCGGTATACTCGTCCGGAAAACTCATAATCCAGCTGTGCGCGTGAGTCCCCTTGACCGGAATATCAAAGAGCTGGCCAGCCAGCACATTACTGGTGCCCACACATCCGCCGATCACAGCCGCACGCGCACCGTAAGTGCCGGCATCCGGGCCCTGGGCCCGCCGGAGCCCAAACTCCATGATACCGTCTCCCCTGGCCGCATGGCAGACCCGCGCGGCCTTGGTGGCGATCAGGCTCTGATGATTGATGATGTTGAGGATGGCCGTTTCCACCAGCTGCGCCTGCATAATGGGCGCCACCACCTTCACCATGGGTTCCCGGGGAAACATGACCGTCCCCTCGGGGATCGCATAGATATCGCCCGTAAACCGAAAATCCTTCAAATAATCCAGGAAATCCTCGTCAAAGATCCCCAGGGAACGCAGATACTCGATATCCTGCCCGGCAAAGCGCAGCTCCTTGATATAGCAGATCAGCTGCTCCAGCCCCGCCGCGATGGAATAGCCGCCGCCGCAGGGATTGGAGCGGAAGAACGCGTCAAAGATCACCGTTTCATTCCGATCCTTATTCTTAAAATACCCCTGCATCATGGTCAACTCGTATAAATCCGTCAGAAGTGTCAGATTCTGTCTGTCCATTCTCTACCTCCATTCCGCCGTCCAGACCTCCCGGCCGCTTTTTTCTATTGCAGGATTGCCTCCGCCAGCCGCTCCAGGCTCTGTCTGCTCTCCGGGGACAGCGTGCTTTTGATCGTCACGACCGGCTCCAGGATCGTGATATCCTTCATGCCCTCCAGCAGCTGCCGCATGGCTCTGGCCGCCGTAGGCCCCCAGGAGCCGTTCTCCACGATCCCCACCCGGCGGTTTTGGTACATTTTGGACTGTAAGTGCTGGAGAAACTCCTGCATACAGGGGAATACCCCTCCGTCATAGCTGGAGGCCGCCACGATCATGCGGTCATATCGGAATGCCTCCGCCACCGCCTGGGACGGTTCCTCTCCCGCCAGGCTGTACAACGCCACGTTCTCTTCTCCTCTTCCGCGGAGCATTTCCGCCAGCTCCTGCGCCGCTTTCCAGGTATTCCCATGGATGGAGGCACAGGCGATGAGCACGCCCCGCTCCTCCGGCCGATAGCTGCTCCAGGTATCGTAAAGTCCCAGGTAGTGCCCCAGGTTGTGCCTCAGCACCGGGCCGTGCAGGGGACAGATCGTCTGAATGTCCAGCCCCGCCGCCTTCTTTAGAAGCGTCTGCACCGGTGCCCCATATTTCCCCACAATGTTGACATAGTACCGTCTCGCCTCATCTTCCCAGGGCTCGTCCGCGTCCGGAGTTCCAAACCTGCCAAACGCGTCCGCCGAAAAAAGGATCTTCTCACTGCTCTCGTAGGAGACCATTACCTCCGGCCAATGCACCATGAGCGCCAGGTAAAAGGTCAGCCGATGCGTCCCCAAAGAAAGGCTGTCCCCTTCCTTTACCACAACGCTGCGCCCCTCCGTCTCCACATCCAAAAACTGCGGAAGCATGGAAAAGGTCTTGGCATTTCCCACCAGCTTCACCTCCGGGCAGAGCTCCAGCAGCCTTTTGATGCTGCCCGAATGATCCGGCTCCAGGTGGGAGATCACAAGGTAGTCCAGCCTTCTGCCGGCCAGAGCCGCTTTCAGATTTTCCTCCCACTCCCCGCAGCAGGACGCATCCACCATGTCCAGCAGCGCCGTCTTTTCATCCAATATCAGATACGAGTTGTAAGAGATTCCCCGGGGAACCCGATATTGATTTTCAAACAGCCGGATCTGCTCATCCTGCACTCCTATCGATCTGATCGCTTCCGAAATCGTTCTGTCCATGCGCTTCCTCCCGTTTCTTTTTCTTTTTATTGAAAAGGCTTCCCTGTTTTTATGAAATATATTAGGATACATTCCCAAAATTGTCAATCGTCACTTCCGCGCCGTATTTTCCGAACACGATCTGGGCACCGCCACATACCAATCATAAAATTGCGTCAATACAAAATCCGTTTCAAAAACCGGGCGATCCGTGTAGTAAATAATATAGATGCTGTCATCGGAAATCGTATCGTAGTGAATACGCGTATGAATGGTCAAGCCGTCCGTCCGGAAACTGGCCGGAGCCGGAGCCACATCATACACCACGCTCTCTCGATATTCCGAAGGCAGCGTTTCCGTAAACAAAAGCAGACGCGGCCATTGAGCCCCCTTCTCCACCGTAATCTGGGAAATCCCTTTTTGGGCGCACTGCTCTCTGGCATAGTCTACACATTCCTCCAGCCCGGCCGCAAAATATGCGTCCACTAACGTCCTGTAATCCGTGTAATAATCCCTTTGAAACAAAGCCAGGCAGATCAGATAAACCAGGAGGAGGGCGCCTTTGGCCCACCTGGCCAAAACGGCCCTTTTCCTCTGCAAAAACGCCAGGAAGCTCCACACACCATACGCCTCACAGAGCACCAGGGGAATGTACAGATCATTGATCTGGTGCAGGACGGCCGTTACGATCAGGCAGGTAAAGCCTCCTCCCACAAGCGGTATCAGCAGAAACATTTCCGGCGCATATTCCCGCTTATACAGGCTTTTCCCCACTCTCCACAAGAGGCAGAACCCCCCCGCCACGATGAATATTCTCCCGATATCGTAGAACAGGCCCCAGGGAAGCAGGATATCATAGGGGCTCCCGTTTTCCTGATGCCAGAGCAGGGACAAGGTCCTTCGGAAGTTCGACCACATCCCGCCCAGGCTCCATGCCAGCTCGCCTCCCCGATATCCCCCCATTCTCGGAATGGTCATAAACGGAAGCGCAATCTCCGGAAGCAGCCCTGAGTTGACCAGCACAAACAGCATGAGCGGCAGCGCCAGCACAAACAGAAGAACGGCTGACAGGATGCTATACCGATCCATCTTCCATTTCCGATGGCGCCAGCCATAGAAAACCTGAAGCGCCAGCATCAGCGGGACACTGGGCCATATGACCGCGTAGCAATAAAGGCTCAGACCATAAAAGAAGGCTGACACCAGAAGAAACTTCCTTTCCTCCAGCCCCCGCACAAAAAAATACAGTCCAAATATCAAAAAACCCGGCGCCAGATTGGCATCCAACCCCCAGCGCGACATCATAATGTGCCACGGGCAGACCGCCAGTAAAAAAAGGCTCCACAACCCTGCGGTTTTTCCAAACAGTCTCTTAACCAGAAGATACACCGTCCAAAGGGTCAAAATGGCCACAAGCGCCTGCGGCAGCCTGCTCAGGAACAGATTTACATGCCCGCCGTTCAGCGCGATCAAAGGCATCAGCAGCCACACATACATCGCGCTGTGTCCGTCTCCCCAGTCCGCCAGATATACCGGCATCACATGTCCGGCTGAGTCCATTCCCTCGTGCAGCAGCGCAAACGCATTCCATGCCACAAAGCTTTCGTCCTGATGTGCTCCCCCCGGCACCTTCCCAAGAAATGCCAGCCGCAGCACCGCCCCCAAAAGCAAAATTGCGGCGGGAAGGTACCGCTCTGTTCTATTGACCATCGTCTGTACTTTTCGCCTCATAATCGACCCGAACCGATCCAACAAATTGTTTCGTACTTCTTATCCATGAAAAGCCTGATCCTTTCCTTATGCTGTATCTATCAATGGCCATTCGGCCGCCTCCTGCCTGGAATAAGGTTATTGTACCACAAGCGCAGACCGGGAAGCGCTGCGAAGCAGCATTTACCGGGCAAGCGGTGGAGTGCCTGGGATAATACACCGCGCAAGCGGTGATAAGCCGGTGGAACCGGCTGCGATTCTGCGTCAGCAGAATCATTGTACCAAGCCGCTAGCGCGGCGGCTAGCCCCAA
>CANPWJ010000057.1 GCA_947584035.1 uncultured Acetatifactor sp.
GACGAGATCGGAGCGGACGGTTATTCCGGGGACGCGGCGGAGGCCGTCCGGCTGGCGATGCGCCTGAAGGGCTGAAAAATAGATGTTGTTTGACAAGAGAGAGCAAGAAAGGTTTGGTGAGTGATTATGAATGGTGCAGACGCCATTATCAAATGTCTGGAGGCAGAGGACGTCCGGGTGGTGTTCGGTTATCCCGGCGTCGCGATCTGTCCCTTTTACAACAGTATCCTGGAGTCCCCCATCCGCACCGTCCTGATCCGGACGGAGCAGAACGCGGCCCACGCTGCCAGCGGCCTTGCCAGGATGACGGGCCGGCCCGGCGTCTGCGCGGTGACCTCCGGCCCCGGCGCCACGAATGTGATCACCGGGGTGGCCACGGCGTTTGCGGACAGCATCCCGCTGATCGTCATTACCGGGCAGGTGAACAGTGAGCTGATCGGCAGCGACGTGTTCCAGGAGGCGGACATCACCGGGGCGGTGGAGTCCTTTGTCAAGTACAGCTATCTGGTCAAGGACGCAAACGATATCCCCCGGGTCTTTAAGGAGGCGTTTCATATCGCGAACACCGGGCGCAAGGGCCCCGTCCTGATCGATGTTCCCATCGACATCCAGAATGCGACTGTCAGCCGTTTCAAATATCCGGAGGAGGTAAACCTGCGCACTTACAAGCCGACGGTGAAGGGACACGCGGTACAGATCAAGAAGGTGCTGGGAGAACTGAAGAAGGCGAAACGTCCCATCATCTGCGCGGGCGGCGGTGTCCTTTTGAGCGAGGCGGAGGGAGAGCTGCGCGCCTTCTCGGAGAAGTACCGGATCCCCGTGGTGTCCACCATGATGGGGATCGGGGTGATGCCCACCAGACACCCGATGTATTTCGGGATGGTGGGGAACAACGGGAAGCCCTACGCCAACCGTGCCATGAACGAGTCGGATCTGCTGATCATGGTGGGCGCGCGGGTGGCGGACCGGGCGGTGAGCCAGCCGGATCTCATCACCCAGGGGAAGGTGCTGGTACACATCGATGTGGATCCCGCGGAGATCGGCAAAAACGCCGGGCCCACCATCCCGCTGGTAGGGGATGCAAAGCACATTTTCCGCGATTTTGCCAAAGAGGAGCTGGAGGTGGATTACAGGGACTGGATCTCCACGCTGGAGCGCTACCGGGAGGAGATGCGGCCCCGCAGGAGCCCCAGGCCGGAATACGTGGATCCGGCCGCCTTTATCACCCTGCTCTCCGGGAAGATGGATGAGGACGCCGTGTACGTGGCGGACGTGGGACAGAATCAGATCTGGTCCTGCGGCTACGCGGAGGTAAAGAAGGGACGGTTCCTCACCTCCGGCGGTATGGGGACCATGGGGTATTCCATCCCGGCGGCCATGGGCGCCAAGCTGGCCTGTCCCGACAGACAGGTGGTGGCGGTGTGCGGCGACGGCTCCTTCCAGATGTCCATGATGGAGCTGGCCACCTACAGGCAGCATCACATCCAGGCCAAGATCATCGTCCTGAAAAACAATTATCTGGGAATGGTGCGGGAGTTCCAGCATTACAATTATAAGGATCATTACTCGGTGGTGGATCTGTCCGGGAGCCCGGATCTGGAGAAGCTTTCGGAGGCATACGGCTTTGCCTTCCTGCGTTTAAGCGACATGGAGCGGGCGGAGGAGATGATCGACCGTTTCCTAAAGAGCGAGGAGTCCGTGCTGATGGAATGTCTGATCGATCCCATGGATCTGGTAAAGTGAGGAGAAGCGCATGATGAAGGACAAGAGAATCTATTCCGTTCTTGTGGAGAACCGTTCCGGCGTGCTCTGTAAGGTGGCGGGGCTGTTTTCCAGAAGAAGCTTTAATATCGACAGTCTAGCGGTGGGGGAGACGGACGACAACGTGGTCTCCTGCATGACCATTGTCTCCAGCGGCGACGAGCGCACCCTGGAGCAGATCGAGAAGCAGCTCAATAAAAAGCTGGATGTCATCAAGGTAAAGACCTACGAGGAGAAACAGTGCGTCACCAGAGAGCTGATGCTGATGAAGGTGAAGTACAACAAGAACAACCGCCGGGAGATCATGGAGATCTGCGAGGTGATGAACGCGCAGATCGTGGATATGTCCATCCACTATATGATGATCCAGATCTGCGACACACCGGAGCGGATCCGGCTGCTCTTAAACATGTTCCAGTCCATCAGCATTGTGGAGGTGGCCCGCACCGGGACGCTGGCGCTCGCCAAATGTATGGAGAATGATGAGGGTTAGGGCATGACCTGGCCCGCGTGCGGCAGGACATGAAGCAGGGACTGGGAAACGACCCTGCGTGCGGCGCAAAAACGGGCCCGCGAAGGTTGACAAGCGGGAAGGAAGTTGCTATATTAGATAGAAGCAGAGTTTATAGAAACAGAATCTATTTATAGAAGCAGAGTCTATTTATAGAAACAGAATCTCTATTTTGAGACGGCAGGAAGGGTATGATCAAAAATGCGTAAGAAAGTATTTCAACTTTTGGTGGACAACACCTCGGGAGTGCTGAGCCGTATCTGCGGCCTGTTCTCCAGAAGAGGCTACAATATTGAGAGCATCACCGCCGGAGTTACGGCGGATCCGCGCTTTACCCGCATCACCATTGTGACCAGCGGGGACGACGAGGTGCTGGAGCAGATCGAGAAGCAGGTGGGCAAGCTGGTGGACGTGCGGGATGTCAAGGAGCTGAAGCCAGAGGAGAGCGTGTACCGGGAGCTGGTGATGGTCAAGGTGAGGGCTGCAGCGTCGGAGCGCCAGAGCATCATCGCCGTGGCGGATATCTTCCGCGCCAAGATCATCGACGTGGCCGGAGACAGCCTGATGATCGAGCTCACCGGCAATCAGAACAAGATCGACGCGTTTATCGCGCTCCTGGAAGGGCATGAGATTCTGGAGCTGGCCCGCACCGGGATCGCGGGGCTTGGACGCGGCACGGAGAATGTGACCTACCTTCCCTGATCGGCCGCTTGAACCAATCTTGGAACCTGTTAGCTCTAGGGCAAAACCTATCAGTTATAAAAATGAAACAAGTAAACGGAGGAGAATGAAACATGGCAAAGATTTTTTATCAGGAGGACTGCAACCTTTCTCTCTTGGAGGGTAAGACCATCGCGATCATCGGCTACGGCAGCCAGGGACACGCGCACGCGCTGAACCTGAAGGATTCCGGCTGTCACGTGATCATCGGGCTGTACGAGGGCTCCAAGTCCTGGGACAAGGCTGTCAAACAGGGATTTGAGGTGTATACTGCCGCCGAGGCTGCCAAGAAAGCGGACATCATTATGATC
The DNA here is from genome assembly GCA_947584035.1 of uncultured Acetatifactor sp. Lineage (GTDB taxonomy): Bacteria > Bacillota > Clostridia > Lachnospirales > Lachnospiraceae > Acetatifactor. The sequence continues at coordinate 3,304 of CANPWJ010000057.1, forward strand.
CTGATCAATGACGAGAAGCAGGCGGATCTGTACAAGAAGGATATTGAGCCGAATCTGGAGGCTGGCAACATGCTGATGTTTGCCCACGGCTTCAACATTCATTTCGGCTGCATCGTTCCTCCCGCGGATGTGGATGTGACCATGATTGCTCCGAAGGGCCCCGGACATACGGTGCGCAGCGAGTACCAGGCCGGAAAGGGAGTTCCCTGTCTGATTGCCGTGGAGCAGGATGCCACCGGAAAGGCGCAGGATCTGGCGCTGGCATATGCACTCGGTATTGGCGGCGCGAGAGCGGGCGTGCTGGAGACCACCTTCCGCACCGAGACGGAGACCGATCTCTTCGGTGAGCAGGCCGTGCTGTGCGGCGGCGTGTGCGCTTTGATGCAGGCCGGCTTTGAGACGCTGGTGGAGGCCGGATACGATGAGCGGAACGCATATTTTGAGTGCATCCACGAGATGAAGCTGATCGTTGACCTGATCTATCAGAGCGGCTTCGCGGGAATGCGGTATTCCATCTCCAATACGGCGGAGTACGGAGATTATATCACCGGGCCGAAGCTGATCACGGAGGAGACCAAAAAGACCATGAAGAAGATCCTGAGCGACATCCAGGACGGCACCTTTGCCAAGGAGTTCCTGCTGGATATGTCTCCCGCCGGCAGACAGGTGCACTTCAAGGCGATGAGAAAGCTTGCGTCCGAGCATCCTTCCGAGAGAGTGGGTGCGGAGATCCGGAAGCTCTACAGCTGGAACAACGAGGAAGATAAACTGATCAACAACTAAGCTATGGCGACTTTTCAGGATAAGATGCGGCCGCCCCATGGGGTGGATCCGGAATATTGGTTTACACAAGTCTATCAGAAATACCAGGGACACCCGCTGCTTACGCTGGTCGGGCTTTACCGCGGGAATTTCCACAAGTTTATGCTGGCGGTGCTCTTTTTCTTCATCAAGCACGCCTGTGTGTGGGTGCTCCCCATTGTGACGGCCAACATCATCAACGATATTACCTCCGGTGCCCCGGAGACGGCCCAGAACATCCTGTTTTACACGGTGCTCATGGTGGCGCTGATCTGTCTCAATGTGCCCATGAATTATCTCTACACGGACTATAAGAGCCAGGCCACCCGCTACGCCGAGACGGGCCTCAGGAAGGCGCTGATCCGCAAGCTGCAGGAGCTGTCCATCGCCTATCACGTGGAGACCAGGTCGGGCAGACTGCAGTCCAAGATCATGCGTGACGTGGAAGCGGTGGAGGGGCTGTCCACCCAGCTGTTTCTGAGCATCCTGAATATTGCGCTGAATGTGGGGGTGGCGCTGGCCGTCACCGTCACCAAGAGTATGGTAGTCTTTGTGTTTTTCCTGGTGACCACGCCCATCGCCGCCGTCACCATGGTATCCTTCCGCAACGTGATGCGCAGGAGGAACGCCGAGTTCCGAAAGGAGATGGAGGAGACCTCCGCCCGGGTCATGGAGATGGTGGAGTTGATCCCGGTGACCAGGGCCCACGCGCTGGAGGAAGAGGAGATCCGGAAGATGAGCGGACAGCTCTTTGCCGTGGCGGAGAAGGGCTATCGGCTGGATCTGGTCCAGGCGCTCTTTGGCTCCGTGGGCTGGGCAATCTTCCAGATCTTTCAGGTGATATGCCTTGCCTTTACGGGTTATCTGGCGTTTCGCGGAAGGATTCTGGCCGGGGATATCACGCTCTACCAGAGCTATTTTGCCACGATCGTGAACCAGGTGTCCGCGGTCATCACGCTGGTGCCGATTATTGCCAAGGGGATCGAATCGGTGAATTCCATCGGAGAGGTGCTCCTGTCGGAGGACGTGGAGCAAAACGACGGGAAACGGACGGTGGATCGGGTGGAGGGAAGTTTCTCCTTCCGGGATGTTCATTTCCATTACCATGACAACGAGAAGGATGTCCTGAACGGTCTGAACCTGGAGGTAAAGCAGGGAGAGACCATCGCCCTGGTGGGAGAGTCCGGCGCCGGGAAGTCCACGATTATCAATATGGTCATCGGATTTTATCTGGCGGAGAGCGGAGCCCTTTTGATGGACGGTCAGGACCTGCGGGAGATCGATCTAAGGAGCTACCGGAAATATCTGGCGGTGGTCCCGCAGACCTCCATTCTGTTTTCCGGGACCATCCGGGAGAACATCGTGTATGGCTGCGGGGAGGTGAGCGAGGAGAAGCTGGAGGAGGTGATCCGCGCCGCCAACCTGAAGGAGCTGATCGATTCCCTGCCGATGGGGCTGGAGACCAGCGTCGGGGAGCACGGCGGAAAGCTTTCCGGAGGACAGAGACAGCGCATCTCCATCGCCAGGGCGCTGATCCGGGATCCGCGGGTCATTGTGCTGGACGAGGCCACCTCCGCGCTGGACAGCATCTCAGAGAAGCTGATCCAGGAGGCGGTCAACAATCTGACGAGGAACCGCACCACCTTCATCGTGGCGCATCGGCTGTCCACCATACGGGACGCGGACAGGATCGCGGTGATCGCGGAGGGAAGGTGCGTGGAGTACGGCACCTACGAGGAGCTGATGGAGCGGAAGGGTGCCTTCTATGAATTGAAAAAATTGCAGAGTTAGCCCATGCGTCACAGGGCGGTAAAACGAACGCGGCGGAGCTTCTGGAAAGCTTCGCCGCGTTTGAAATAAAGAAAAGTTTAGAAAATCTTTCTTTTTTTCCGCTGTTTCTCTTTGCTTTTGTCTGGTTGAATGAAAGATGGGGAGAAGAAGGGACTGCAGCGCTTCCGGTCCGGGGGAGCGCGATAACGGGATAAAAGAAATGTGAACATAAGAGGGGGTTTGCAGAGAGAGGGTTATGGAAGAGAAGTATTGTATTTTGATCGTAGAGGACGACCGGGAGATCCGGGAAGGGCTCCGGATTTATCTGCAGAATCAGGGATACGAGGTCTGTCTGGCCGCAAACGGCAGGGAGGGGCTGGAACGGGTGCAGGAGCGTGAGATCCATCTGGCGATCGTGGATGTGATGATGCCGGTGATGGACGGCGTGACCATGGTGATGAAGCTTCGGGATCAGGGGAAGGAATTTCCGGTGATCATGCTCTCCGCCAAGTCGGAGGAGGTGGACAAGATCGTGGGGCTCAATATGGGGGCGGACGATTATGTGACGAAGCCCTTCACGCCCCTGGAGCTCACCGCCAGAGTGCGCTCCCAGCTGCGCAGATACCAGAGGCTTTTACAGGCTCTGAAGGAAACGGAATCAAACGATCACATATATACGGTGGGAGGGCTGGAGCTGAACGAGGACACCGTGGAGGTCCGCGTGGACGGGGAGCTGGTGAAGCTTACGCCCATGGAGTTTAAGATCGTGCAGCTCCTCATCAAGAATCCCGGCAGGGTGTTCTCCGCCGATGAAATCTATGAGCGGGTCTGGAACGAGCGGGCGGTCAACACTGACACGGTGATGGTGCATGTGCGGAACATCCGGGAGAAGATCGAGATCGACACCCGAAACCCCAAGTATCTAAAAGTAGTTTGGGGCGTTGGGTACAAGATCGACAGACAGCCGGAGCAGAAGAACCGGTAGGGAAGCGAAAAAGAGCGGGAATTCAGCGGACAGTCAGGGCAGCAGAACGTGGAACGGACGGCCGGGAAGCGGAACAGGGGCGAACGGAAGGCGAAAAGAAAAATGGGAATTCGGAGGGCGTCCAGGGAGGCATAACAGGGAACGGACAGCCGGCGAAACGAAGAGAAAAGCGGGAATTTAACGGACAGTCAGGGCAACAGAACGTGGAGCGGACGACTGGTAGGCGGAAGGGAGACGGATGGAAATGGACGGGAAGGATCTGGACAGGAAAAGCATCTGGAAAAAGAGGAAAGAAAAAAGGAAAGAAAAAAAGGAAGAAAAGAGGAACAAAAGGGAAGAGAAAGACGAAAACAAGCGGAGGGACGAAGACGGACAGAGGGGCGGAAACGGACGTGGACGGCATATTCTCTGCCGCTTCCTGCTATGCGGGGCGGCGGTAAGCATCCTCTGCTCCGTCCTGTTCGTGATCGTATTTCGGTTCCTGTCCGCCAGTCTGCCCCAGGAGAGGGGCATGTTTTCCTCGGATGTCTCGGATCAGCAGGCCGGAGTCGCCTGGCTTGGGGCTAACAATTATATTTTGTACCGGGAGCTTTACAATCAGGAACACGGAACCTCCTATTCTTATGAGGAACTCTATCTGTCCGGATTGTACGAGCGCATGGGGGAATTGCAGAGAGAGCTGGAAGCAGTGCCCGGCCAAAACGGAGCGGAAGGAGGCGAAGCACAGGAGGACGAGGAGGGCCAAAGCAGAGCAGACCAAAACGAAATAGAGCAGGACGGAAACGGTCAAAACGGAACCGGCCAGGTGGGAGCGGAAGAAAGCGAAGCACAGGAGAACGCGGAGGGCCAAAACGGGACGAACCAAAGCGGAGCAGATCAGGACGGAAGCGTCCAAAGCGAAACGGAGCAGGGCGGAAGCGGCCCCAACGGGACAGAATCGGACAACCGGATCCTGGAAACAGCGGATGCTCCGGAGCTTTCCGGCACAACGACGGAGCTCAGCCCGGTCTATGTAGGGGCGGAGGAGGAGCTGGATATCCTGAGCTCCCTGACCGCTCAGTTGTGGAACTATTTTACGGATCTGGCCAACGGGTATCCGGCATTGAGCCGCTGTTTTGATTATCAGATTGAGGATCTGCAGACGGGGGCCCGGATCGATCATGCCGTACATTCCGGGGAGAAGCCGCTTTTTGCAGACCCGGATGCGTATGCCTTTCTGCTGAGCTTTGTCTATGACGCCAACGGAAATGTGCGGGTGGAGCAGGCGCTTGTGGACGAACAGATCGACATGGCGCTGGAGGATCTGGTCAGCCTTGCGTATGACTCGGTTCTGTACAACCGGATCCAGTATTATCTTTCCGAATACACCGGCTATTACTCCTTCCGTCGGTATGTCTCCGAGACGGCGCCCCAAAACTGCCGCATTACCTATGGGCTTCCCCGGGATACCTGGGAGGAGATGCAGCAAAACGTCCGGTACCTGGCGGTGTACGACAACGGGAACTCTTCCTTTGGGAATGTACTTCTGTGGGAGAATTTCCCCCAGTACAGCGCTTACCGCATAGGGGAACATGGCGGTTATCTGCTGCTTTGTCTGCTGCTTTTGCTGGCGTTTCTCCTGGCGGCCCTTCTTTCGGGGCCCGGCGGCAATGGGACGTGGGAAAGCCCGCGGATCTTTCATCTGCCGCTGGAAGTGCTCTGGATCCCCGTGATCTGTCTGCTTATTCTGCAGGACGGGATCCTGCAGTTTGAGGTAGTGACGGAAAACGGGCTGCTGGCTCAGATGCTGCGGGACGCGTTTCCCTCCATGCCGCCGGATCTGGGAAATTTCAGTGAATTTTTGCTGCATTATCTCGGACTGCTCCTCTATTTCCTGGCGGCCTGGTATATCGGTCTGTGTTTCCGGGACATCCGCGCGCTGGGGATGGGGCGGTATCTGCGGGAGCGGAGCCTGATCGTGCGTTTGTCCGCCTGGATCCTGCGCAGATGCCGCGGGGTCTACGAGGAGCTGCGGCAGATCGACCTGACCCGGGATGCCCGGCGTCTGATCTGCAGGGTGCTGCTGGTAAACGCCCTGATCCTGTTTGGGATCAGCTGTCTCTGGTTCGGCGGCCTGGCGCTGGTGATCGTGTATTCCGCCGTGCTCTACATCCTCCTGAAAAAATATGTGGGCGATATCCAGAAGAAATACGGGTTGCTCCTCTCTGCCACCAACCGGATCGCGGAGGGGGATCTCCATGTGACCGTGACGGAGGATCTGGGTGTCTTTGAGCCCTTTAAGCCGCAGATCTACCGGATCCAGGAAGGGTTCCGGAAGGCGGTGGAGGAGGAGACGAAGAGCCAGCGCATGAAGGCGGAGCTCATCACCAATGTGTCCCATGATCTGAAAACGCCCCTGACCGCCATCATCACGTATGTGGATCTGTTGAAGGACGAAAGCCTGACGGCGGAAAAACGGCGGGAGTATCTGGAGACGCTGGAGCAGAAATCGCTGCGGCTGAAGAGCCTGATTGAGGATCTCTTTGAGGTCAGCAAGGCCCATTCCCAGACGATGCCCCTTCACCTGGTGGAGGTGGATCTGGGGAATCTGCTGAAGCAGACGGCCTTCGAGGTGGAGGGCTCGATGCGGGAGGCACGCCTGGAGCTGCGCATGAGCCTTTCGGAGGAGAAGATCCTCTGTCTATTGGACAGTCAGCGCACCTACCGCATTTTTGAGAATCTTTTTGTCAATGTCTGCAAGTACGCCATGCCGGGGACCCGGGTCTATGCGGAGTGCAGGGGCTTTGCGGAAGATGCGGAGGTGATTCTCAAAAATATTGCACAGGATGAACTCACCGTCTCTCCGGAGGAGCTGACCGAGCGCTTTGTGCGGGGGGATGCCTCCCGGGGCACGGCGGGGAACGGCCTGGGACTGGCGATTGCCAAAAGCTTTGCGGAGCTGCAGGGCGGCAGCCTCCGGGTGGAGGTGGACGGAGATCTGTTCAAGGTGACGGTCCGGTTTCCGCGGATGAGAGAGGAGCGGCAGACAGGCGTCCCCCAGGGTACCTCTTAAATTTTATCAAGGATTTGCGTACAATATGTATTTGAACATTTGCCCGGTCTGTGTTATGATAGTAAATGCTGATATAAGCTTCTGACTTTGGAGGAAACGAGTATGGGAATGACGATGACACAGAAAATACTGGCTGCAGCCGCCGGGCTTGAGAAGGTGGAGGCGGGCCAGCTGATCGAGGCAAAGCTGGATCTGGTGCTGGGAAACGATATCACCAGTCCCGTTGCCATCAAGGAAATGGATAAGATGAAGGTGGACGGCGTGTTTGACAAGGACAAGATCGCGCTGGTTCCCGATCACTTTGTGCCGAACAAGGATATTAAGTCCGCGGAGCACTGTAAATGCGTGCGGGAGTTCGCGCGCAGAAACGAGATCACCAACTACTTTGAGGTCGGCGAGATGGGGATCGAGCACGCGCTCCTGCCGGAGAAAGGGTTGACGGTTCCCGGGGATGTGATCATCGGCGCGGATTCCCACACCTGCACCTACGGGGCGCTGGGCGCGTTCTCCACCGGGGTGGGGAGCACGGACATGGCTGCCGGCATGGCTACCGGGGAGGCCTGGTTCAAGGTTCCGTCCGCCATCCGCTTCCGACTCGTCGGGAAGCCGGGCGAGTGGGTCAGCGGCAAGGACGTGATCTTACATATCATCGGAAAGATCGGCGTGGACGGTGCGCTCTATAAGTCCATGGAATTTACCGGGGAGGGGATCCGCTGCCTCTCCATGGACGACCGCTTTACCATCGCCAACATGGCCATTGAGGCCGGCGGGAAAAACGGCATTTTCCCGGTAGATGACATTACTGTCGCTTATTTAAAGGAACATACGACACGCCCTTACAAGATTTATGAAGCGGATGAGGACGCCGTGTACGATGAGGAGTATACCATTGACCTGAGCACCCTCCGTCCTACGGTGGCCTTCCCGCACCTTCCGGAGAACACGCATACCATCGACGAGATCCGCGATATGGATGACATCCGGATCGACCAGGTGGTCATCGGCTCCTGTACCAACGGCAGGATCGGGGATCTGCGCATCGCGGCAAACGTGTTGAAGGGCAGACATGTGGCCAAAGGGATG
>CANPWJ010000058.1 GCA_947584035.1 uncultured Acetatifactor sp.
CCAGCAGCATCTTGCCCAGGTTTCCGCGTCCAAGGCCCACCTTGCGGGTGTCTGCCACAGAGCCGGGAATACAGAATGCCTGCAGCCCCTCTCCGATAGCCGCAGCGGCTTCCGAAGCCTTCCGGGCGCCCTTCTTGATGGCGATGGCCGCGCCCACCGTGTAGGCCCAGCATGCGTTCTCAAAACAGATGGGCTGGATCTTCTTTACCTGATCGTACACGTCCAGGCCCGCGTCCTTGGTGATCTTCTCCGCTTCTTCGATGGCGGAGATGCCATAGCTGTTTAACACTTCGTTGATCTTGTCGATTCGTCTCTCATATGATTCAAATAAAGCCATTTTTCCTGTCCTCCTTCATCTCATTCTTTTCTGGGATCGATGATCTTCACGGCATCGTCCACACGGCCGTATTGGCCCTTTGCCTTCTCCCACGCGGTATTGGGATCGTCGCCCTTCTTGATGAAATCGGTCATCTTCCCAAGGCTTACAAACTGGTAGCCGATGATCTGATCGTCCTTGTCCAGCGCGATGCCGGTCACGTAGCCCTCCGCCATCTCCAGATAGCGGGGTCCCTTTTTCAAGGTGCCGTACATGGTTCCCACCTGGCTCCGCAGACCCTTGCCCAGATCCTCCAGCCCGGCGCCTACCGGCAGCCCTTCCTCGGAGAACGCGCTCTGGGAACGGCCATATACGATCTGCAAAAACAGCTCTCTCATAGCGGTGTTGATCGCATCGCATACCAAATCGGTGTTCAGTGCCTCCATCACGGTCAGGCCGGGAAGGATTTCGGCAGCCATGGCCGCGGAATGGGTCATGCCGGAGCAGCCGATGGTCTCCACCAGAGCCTCCTGGATGATCCCCTCCTTTACGTTCAGGGACAGCTTGCACGCGCCCTGCTGAGGAGCACACCAGCCCACACCGTGTGTGAAACCGGAGATGTCTTCCACTCTCTTGGCCTGAACCCATTTCGCTTCTTCAGGAATGGGTGCACAGCCATGATGTACGCCCTGCGCTACCGGGCACATTTCTTCAACTTCCTTTGAATAGATCATGTGAAATCTCCTTTCGATATGTATATAGCTATTATCTTACCAGGGTAGTTGATAAAATAATATCATTCTGGTACATTTTCTCATATTACAGGGAAAAAATCTAGTGGTATTTGTAAATTTCAGGAAAAAGAATCGCAAGTTCCCAAAAAAGGGCTCCCGCCGTCTCCGCCGGGCGGCGTCAGGCCAGCATCATCCGGTCGTTTGCGAATTCACTCCCGCTCACTTCCTCAAATTTGGCCAGCAGATCCCGCACGTGCAGGTTCTGCTTCTCCTCCCCGGACACGTCATAGATCACACGGCCCTCGTGCATCATAATCAGGCGGTTGCCGTGGGCGATGGCGTCCTTCATGTTGTGGGTGATCATAACCGTCGTCAGGTGATCCTTCTTCACAATGCGGTCGGTGGCATCCAGCACCTTCGCCGCCGTCTTGGGATCCAGCGCCGCCGTGTGCTCATCCAGCAGGAGAAGCTTCGGCTTCTTCAGGGTCGCCATCAGAAGGGTCAAGGCCTGCCGCTGTCCGCCGGACAAAAGCCCGACTCCGGTGGTGAGCCGGTCCTCCAGCCCCAGATCCAGGATCTTTAACTGCTCCCGGTAAAACTCCCTCTCCTTGTGGGTGATCCCCGGCTTCAGCGTGCGGAGCGCGCCCCTGCGGGAAGCCAGCGCCAGGTTCTCCTCGATCTGCATACTGGCCGCCGTCCCGGTCATGGGATCCTGGAACACTCTTCCCAGGTACCGGGCCCGCTTGTGTTCGGAGAGACCGGTCACGTCGATCCCGTCGATCCGGATCGAGCCCTCGTCCACCAGCCACGTACCGGCGATCGCGTTCAGCATGGTGGATTTGCCCGCTCCGTTCCCGCCGATCACGGTGACGAAATCCCCCTCCTTCAGGTGCAGCTCCAGACCGTTGAGAGCGGTCTTTTCATTGACGGTTCCCGCATTGAATGTTTTCTTAAGCCCTGTCAGGTCAAGCACGGGACACACCACCTTTCCTTCCGATTCGATTGAAATACTTTTCCTTTAAGTGCGGCAGTCCCAGGAACACGGCCACTACCAGCGCAGAGACCAGCTTCAGGTCGTTGGTGTTGGCTCCGAACCACATCACCACCTGGAGCACCAGATAGTAGACGATTCCGCCCAGCGACACAAACAACAGCTTACATGCGAAATTCGCGTGGATCCGTCCAAAGAGCACCTGCCCGATGATCACGGCGGCCAGCCCGATGACGATGGCGCCCCTTCCGGCGTTCACATCGGCAAACCCCTGGTACTGGGTGTACAGGGCGCTGGCAAAGGCCACGATCCCATTGGAGATCATCAGCCCCAGTACCTTGTTGAGATCGGTATTGATCCCCTGTGCCCTGGACATGTTGGCATTGGAGCCGGTCGCCCGGATGGAGCAGCCCAGCTCCGTCCCGAAGAACCAGTACAGGATCGCGATCAGCACAAGGGTAATCACCGCTACGATCAGAATGGTGTTCCGATAAAGGGGAACGTCCTTGATATAGCGCAGGGAGATCAGCAGATCGTACTTATCCACATTGATCGCCTGGTTGGACTTGTTCCCCAAAAGCCTCAGGTTGATGGAATACAGCCCGAGCTGTGTCAGGATCCCCGCCAGGATCGCCGGGATCCCCAGAAACGTATGTAATATGCCCGTCACCATCCCGGCGGCCATCCCCGCCAGAAAGGCCACCAGCATGGCAATCCATACATTGTACCCCTTCAGCATCATCAGGATACAGACCGCGCCGCCCGTACACATGGTGCCGTCCACGGTCAGATCCGCCAGATCCAGAATACGGTAGGTCAGATACACGCCGATCGCCATGATGCCCCAGATCAGCCCCTGCGCACACGCGCCCGGCAGAGCGTTTAAGAGATTTGCGATATTCACTTTCATCCTCCATACTGCGGCATTTTTAGGAATTTCCCAGGTCATCCTTCCTTCTGTAGCCGGCGGACAGACAGGCCGGCGGCTGCAAGTTTTGGCGCAGCACAAAACTCGGTATCATTATATCAAAAAACGACAGAAAAGAGAAGTCTTTTCTGCCGTTTTTGCACAACAATATTTTCTTTTTAAAGACCGCTTACTCTGCGACCGCGTCTACGATCGCCTCGTAGCCCTCGGGAGGAGTGATGTTCAGCTCCTCGCAGATCGCTGCGTTGTACTTCTTGGTTACCTGCGGTGCGAACTCGATCGGCATGGTGGTGACATCCTTGCCGTTTACCAGGATATCGTAAGCCATCTCACCGGTCTTGTAGCCCAGGTCATAGTAGCTGATGGACAGGGTTGCCACGCCGCAGCCCTTGCAGATCCCCTCCTCGCCCGCGATGATGGGAACTCCTGCGGGAAGGCAGATATTGTTGATCACCTCGGTGGAAGAAGCCGCCGTGTTGTCGGTGGGGATGTACAGCACATCGTTCTCAGAGGATGCGGTGGTCGCTACGGAAGCGATATCGTTGGAGTCTGCGAAGGTATATACCTGGCAGGTGTATCCAAGTCCCTCCAGAGCCTCCTGCACCACATTGGCCTGGTACTCGGAATTCGGCTCCGCGGAGCAGTACAGGATCCCTACGTTCTCGGCATCCGGGAACAGCTCGTTCAGCATAGCCGCCTGCTCGTCCAGAGGAGCCAGGTCGGAGGTACCGGAAATGTTTACGCCGGTGGTTCCCGTCCATCCCTCAATGTCCAGAGCCGTAGCATAATCCGTGATGGAGGTGCCCAGGATCGGAATCTCGTTGGTAGCTGCCGCTGCGGACTGCAGGGGAGCGGTTGCGTTTGCAAGGATCAGATCCACGCCGGATGACACAAACTGGTTGACGATGGTTGCACAGGTAGCGGGATCTCCGGAAGCGTTCTGATAGTCAAAGACTACCTTGTCTCCCAAAAGCTCCGTCAGGGCATCCTGAAATCCCTGGGTCGCCGCATCCAGTGCGTCATGCTGCACCAGCTGGCAGATACCGATGGTGTACACGTCGTCCGACGCGTTTGCCTCTGCCGTCGTGCCGGCGGGCGTCTCGGCAGTAGCCGTGGTCTCCACAGCTTCTGTGGTGCCGTTTCCCTCGGAGGGGGCGGCGTTGTTTCCACAGCCGGCGAGCGTCATTACTGTCATGGCCATAACCATGGCAATCGCTGCTAATTTTTTCATAATGTTTTCCTCCTTTTTGGTCTCCCGTCACGCGTCCCGCGCCGTTTCCGGCGTTTCCGCGCACGGATGTAGTCCCTCTCGGAACTTCCACCCATCAATATACACCGATGCTCCCGCTTAGTCAAGCTGTTTTTCTGCGATTTCCCCGCGGTGCTTGTAGATGGAGCCGGCGGGAAGGACGCCCCGCACGCAGGAGGTGGGGTAAATATTGGTATCCCTTCCCACGACGGTGCCGGGATTTAAGACGCTGTTGCAGCCTACCTCCACCCGGTCCCCCAGCATGGCCCCCATCTTTTTAAAGCCGGTCTCGATCGCGACGCCCTCTCCTCTCACCACCACCGGGGTCTTGTCGCTCTTTACATTGGAGGTGATGGAGCCGGCGCCCATGTGCGCCCGGTAACCCAGGATGCTGTCCCCCACATAATTGTAGTGCGGTACCTGCACCCTGTTAAAGAGTATTACATTTTTCAGCTCGGTGGAATTTCCCACCACGGCGTTTTTTCCCACCACGGCGTTTCCGCGGACAAAGGCACAGTGGCGGATCTCCGCCTCCTCATCCACGATGAGCGGGCCGTTCAGACAGGCGGTAGGCGCGATCCGGGCGCTCTTTGCCACCCAGACATCCTCCCCTCTCTGCTCATAGACATCCGCCGGAAGCTTGGGCCCAAGCTCCAGGATGAAATCATGGATCCGGGGAAGGACCTCCCAGGGGTAGGTCGCCCCCCGGAACAGTTCCCCGGCAATCGTCTCCTGTAGATCGTACAGGTCTGTGATCGTGATCGCTGCCATATTCTCTCCTTCCTTTCCGCCCGGTTTGGGGACCCGGACACCCGCAAACCTACAGATAGGGCTCGTACTCCTCCCTGGTCTCGTTCAGATACACGACGGCCAGGATCCCCGGCCCGGTGTGGGCCCCGATGGCACAGCCCACCTGGGTCTCCAGGATCCCCTTCACATGGTACCGTTCCCGGAGCTGTTTTTTCAGATTTTCAAGCGCCTCCCGGTCCGTTCCGTAGCAGACGCCGATCACCTGATTCTCCAGATTTTGGCCCTTCTCTCCCACCATATCCACGATCCGCTTCTGCGCCTTCCGCCAGCCGCGCACCTTTTCCACCGCCTTCAGCGAACCGTTCTCGTCGATGATGATAATGGGCTTGATATCCAGCACGGAGCCCGCCAGGAAGGAGGTCCGGCTCAGGCGCCCTCCCCGAAAGAGGTAATCCAGCTCCTGCACCGTCACATTGTGCTCCATGTGCCCGCAGAAGAAACGGGCCGCCTCCAGGATCATCTCCTTAGGTGCTCCTTTTTTCTGCATGGTGAGAAGCCGCTCGACCACCAGGCCGAAGCCGATGGAAGCGCACTTGGAATCCACGATGGTCATCTGAAAGTCCGGAAATTCCTCTCGCACCTCCTGCAGCGCCAGGTTCGCCGCCTGGAAGGTTCCGGCGATCCCCGTGGAAAAGCAGATATACAAAACCTCGTCCCCCCGCTGGGCGAAGGGGCGGAAATGCTCCTCAAACATAAACTGGCTGATATGGTAGGTCTTGATATCCTTTCCCTCCGCCTGGATCCGGTAGAATTCCTCCGGAAAGATCGTGTCTCCGTCAAAGTAATCCGTCCCCTCGATGGTCACCGGAGTGGGGATCACATGAAGCCCATACTCCCGGATTACACTTGCCGGAACGTCGGACGCAGAGTCCGTGATAATACAGAATGCCATTTCCATACCTCCTTGCGCGTTTGTCTATGGATCTATGTGGGATTTTGTTTCCCTGTGACTGGTTTTCCCCCCGCCGCCTCCGCGGCCTTTCCCTGCTTCCCACGGCCCTTATAATGCTCCTCCGCCGCGCGGAACCTTTGAAACAGGGCCCCCTGGTTGTTCAGCTGCTTCACCATGTTGGTCCTGCGCGTCACAAAATCATCCAGCTTTCGCATGTATTCCTCCGAGGTGATATCGCCCCCGGCCACCAGCGTCAGGCCCTTCTCCCAGCTGGCTGTGAGCTTGGGATCGAGGAGCGGCCGCAGGGAGCTGTCCACCACATCGAACACCATCTCCCCCATCAACGTGGGCGAGAGGACCTGCGTCTTTTTGTGGAGGCTCAGGTACTCGATCGTCACCAGCTTTTTCAGGATCTCCGCCCGGGTGGCGCTGGTGCCGATGCCGCTTCCCTTGATCTGTGCCCGCAGCTCCTCGTCCTCAATAAACTGTCCGGCGTTTTCCATGGTCAGGATGATGCTGCCGGAGGTATAGCGCTTGGGCGGCGAGGTCTCCCCCTCCTTGATCTCCAGGCTCTCCAGCGAAAGCGTATCCCCTTTCTTGAGCGTGGGGAGAAGCTTCGCAAATTCCGCGTCGCACCGTTCCTCCGGCTCCTCTCCCTCTCTGCCGCCCTCCTCCTTTCCGGACGGCTCCTGCCTTGCGGAAAAAGCGGCCACCCTCCGGTAGCCCTCCTCCTGCAGCGCCTTGAAGCCCGCGAAAAACCGCTCCTCCTTCACCCGCACACAGAGGGAGGTTTTCTGATAGACGGCCGGAGGGTAAAAGATGCTCAGAAACCTTCTGGCGATGAGCTCAAACACCTTCGCCGAGGTGGGCGCCAGGGAGCGCAGACTGCCAAGTCCCTGTCCGGTGGGAATGATGGCATAGTGGTCGGTGATCTGCCGGTCGTTCACATAGCGGGTTTTGGGGAGCTTTCGGAAGGTGTCTCCGCCGAGCACCTCCGCCGCGAACGCCCCCACCGGTCCGTAGCCCTTAAGCCCGCTGAGATTTTTGTGGATCTCCTTGGCCACCGCCGTGGAGAGGACTCTGGCGTCCGTTCTCGGATAGGTCACCAGCTTTTTCTCATACAACTCCTGGACCACGGCCAGCGTCTGATCCGGACTGATCTTAAAGTATTTGGAGCAATCGTTCTGCAGCTCCGCCAGATTGTAGAGAAGCGGCGGATTTTTGGTCTCCTTCTTCCGCTCCACGCTCTCCACCGCCGCGTCCCCCGCCGGTTCCTCCAGCAGGTGGTCGATCAACGCCCCGGCGTTCTCCTTCTGTTTGAAACCGTTCTCCTTATAGAGAAGGGGGGACAGGTAATAGGCGGATCCCTCCACCGCCTTCCACTCCCCCGAAAAAGCCTTCCCCTGCAGCGCAAAATTCCCGATCACCCGGTAAAAGGGCGTCTTGACAAAGGAACGGATCTCCCGCTCCCGGTTCACGATCATCCCCAGCACACAGGTCATCACGCGCCCCACGGAGATAACCGCCCGGTCGCGCTTTAAGTAGTCCTTTACGGTCCTGCCGTACTTTAGGGTGAGCACTCTGGAAAAGTTGATTCCCATGAGATAGTCCTCTTTCGCCCGAAGATAGGCCGCGTCGCTCAAATGATCGTATTCGGACAGATCCCTGGCCTCCCGGATCCCGCGCAGGATCTCCTCCTCGGTCTGTGAGTCGATCCAGACCCGCTTTCGCGTCTTTCCCTTTACGCCCGACATCTGCTCCACCAGGCGGTAGATGTATTCTCCCTCCCGCCCGGAGTCCGTACACACATAGATCGTATCCACATCCGGCCGGTTTAAAAGGCCGCTGACGATCCGGTACTGCTTCCTTGCGCTGTCGATCACCTCGTACCGGAACACGTCGGGGATAAAGGGAAGGGTGTCAAAGCTCCATCTCCGGTATTTTTCATCGTACGCCTCCGGGTAGCTCATGGTCACCAGATGCCCCACGCACCAGGTGACGATCGCACCATCCCCCTCCAGGTAACCGTCCCCGGACCTGCTATTCAGTTTCAGCGCGTTGGCAAACTCTCTCGCCACACTGGGTTTCTCCGCTATATATAAATTCTTGCCCACGAAAAGCTATCCTCACTTTAATCCTTCCGATGCCACACTTCTCAGTTCCACTTTCCCGCGCTTTTCCAGACGGCGCAGCTCCTCCGTGAAGCCGGCCTCCCCGAAGAGACAGGCCCGGTCCACCTCGATCCCCGCCTTGCGCGCGCTTTTCAACAGGACCCGGTAATCCTCCCGTCCCAGGACCCGGCTGTAGGAACAGAGCGCGGCCATTCTTCGGTTCTGCCCGTCCACCGCCACGATATCCAGCCGGGCGCCCCGGCCCACCCACTCCGCGGCGGACATGCCTTCCGGCAACTCCTCCTCGCAGATCTGCCGGCAGATCTGGCCATAGACGGTGTCCACATAGGCGGCCAGCTCCCCCTGCACCCTCTCCTCATAGAATTCCTCCGGGGAAAGCTCCTCCAGGCGGCTCAGATGGGGATACAGGAAGCGGAAATAGAACCGCACGCAGGGACTTTTGATGCGGTACGTTCCCGCGTACACCTTTTCCACCAGATCCAGCTCCATCAGGTTTTTCAGATACACGCTGATCTTGGCCCGGGAAAATCCGGTGTGCAAAAAGAGATCGTTCAGCTTGGCCCTGCCCTCCGCGATAGCGCCCAGGATCGTACTGTAGACCGCCGGCTCCCGCAGCTCCTCCCACAAAAGCGCCCGCAGCTCCCCGTACAGCCTGCTCTCCCCCGAAAGCAGATGGCGGATGATGTTCTCCCGGGCGGAGAGCGTCTCGTCAAAGCTTTTCCAGAGCCCCGGATTCCCGCCCAGGACCGCATAGATACAGAGGGCATCCCCCGCGGAAAAACCGGGGAACAGTTCCCGCATTCTCCCGAAGGGAAGCTCCCGCACCTTCAGAAAGCGCTGAATGTAAACGGCGTCCCCGCCGATCCGCTCCACCAGATGGTTTTCCACCCAGCCGGGATTGGAGCTTGCCAGGATCACCATCACCGGGCGGCTCAGGCGTCTTTCCCCCAGGAACCGGACCAGCTCCCCGAAGAACTCCCGCTCCCCCTTCACCAGGTACTGGAATTCGTCCAGGATCAGGAGCTGCTTCTCCGTCCGCTCCGGAAAGACTGCCGCAAGCAGCTCCCCATACCCTGGGTACGCGGACACCTCCATCTCGGCCCCGGCCAGCTCCCTGGCCCACTGGTAGCGCTGTTCCCTGCCAGAACAGGCTCTGGCGGCATAGTAAACGCTCCTCTTGCCCTTCGCAAATTCCCGAAGGAGGCTGGTCTTTCCCACACCCCTGGCACCGTAGACCGCAAGGATCTGGCTCCCCTCGCTCCCATAGTACCGCTCCAGGAGCGCCAGCTCCTCCCTTCGTCCCATCAGCATAGGCACCTCTCCTACATTTTCTTCAGAAGCTCCTCGATCTCCTCCGGGGACTGCGGCTTCCCCAGCAGGTACCCCTGGATCACATCACAGCCGATCCGCCGCAGGTATTCCAGCTGCTCCTCCTGCTCCACACCCTCGGCGATGGACTCAAATCCCAGCGTCCGGACCATGTGGACAATGGATTCCGTGATGATCCTGGTGGCGGAATCCACAAGCACCGTGTCGATAAAGGACTTGTCGATCTTCAGGGTGTCGATGGGAAGCTTTTTCAGATAGGACAGCGACGAAAAACCCGTCCCAAAATCATCCAGCGATATGCGGATGCCGCAGCTGCGGAGCTGCCGCAGCTTTGCGGAAACCCCCTCAAAATCATCGATCAGGATACTCTCCGTGATCTCCAGCTCGATCTGGGCGGGATCCACCTTGTATTTCTCCAAAAGCTCCATAAGGAACGTCACAAAATTCTCCCGCCGGTACTGCAGCGCCGAGATGTTGATCGACATAATGAAGGGAATGTTGTACTGCCCGCTCCACAGGGCATACTGCCGGATGCTCTGCTCCACCACCCAGTTTCCGATGGGGATGATGGCGCCGTTCTTCTCCGCGATGGGAATGAAGGTGGCCGGGCTGATCATATGGTCGTCCTCGTCCCTCCAGCGGACCAGCGCCTCCATGCCGCGGAGCTTCCGGCTTCCCGTAAAGTACTGCGGCTGGAAGTGCAGGAGGAAATTCTGTTGGAATACCGCTTCCTTCAGCTTGTTCTCGATCTCCACCGTCTTGATAAACTCGTTCAGGATGGGGGTGTCATAATACTGGATCGTGTCCTTTCCCAGGCCCTTTCCCTTGAACATGACGATCTCCGCGCAGTTGATCAGCTCCAGGGCGGAGGTGGACGCCTCCGGGTACTCCGCCACGCCCATGCTGACGGTGATCTTTAAGGATTGGCCGCTGCTTAAGACAAACGGCTCCTGTGTCCGCTTCCGGATCCGTCTGTGGATGTGCTCCACGCTGCGCTCCCCCACCGGGTCATAGACCGCTATGCAGTACACGTCGCTGCTCATATGGCAGACGATGACATTCTCGCCGTTCAGCTCCTTTAAGAAGCTTCCGAACTGCTGGACCAGCTCGTCTCCTGCCACCATGCCGAGGCCGTCGTTCACCTTCTTGAAATCGTCTATGTCAACGAGGAGGACGCTGACGATACATTTGTATTCCTCCGCCCTGCGCAGATATTCTCCCAAAAGCCGCACAAAGTAATTCCGGTTGTACAGCCCGGTCAGCCCATCGTAGTAGGCGATGTATTTCAGCTCCTCGCTCTGGAACTTGATCCGGGAGATATTTTCCACGCAGACCAGCTTGTCCGTGGGACGCTGCTCCTCGTCGTAGACCACCCGCACATCAAAACGCAGCCAGGTCCTCTTATCCCGCATCAGGCACTCCACGGAGGCGTCGGTTTTTCCCGTTTTTTCCAAAAACAGGGCATCCCGAAGGGGCAGGGCATAGGACTCCTCCACCGCGTCGGACAGGGCGCGCACCTGGGTATTGGAGGTACCGTTGCAGATG
>CANPWJ010000059.1 GCA_947584035.1 uncultured Acetatifactor sp.
CGGTCAGGCGCTATGTAAACTGGATGGCGGATGTACTGCGAGGAGACCTGGGGGTCAGCTACCGTTACTCCAAGAATATGAACCAGATGATGCCGGTGAAGGAGCTGATCGGGGACAAGCTGCCTGTGACGCTGTGGCTGGCGGTGCTGTCGCTTCTTTTGATCCTGGCGGTATCCATTCCCCTGGGCGTTTTGTGGGCGAGGAGCCGCAGCCCTTTTCTGGACACGTTTTTCGGGGTGGCCGCCCAGACCTGTATGGCCATTCCCTCTTTTTTCCTGGGGATCCTGGTGACCTACCTGTTTGGGATCCTTCTGCGGTGGTTTACGCCCGGCGGATATGTGAGTTACCGGGAGGACTTCGGAGCGTTTTTGCGCTATCTGTTCTTTCCCGCTCTATCGGTGGCCATTCCCAAAATCGCCATGACGGCAAGATTTCTGCGCAATTCCATGCTGACAGAGATGCGGTCCGATTATGTGCGGACTGCGTATAGCAAGGGCTGCTCGGACAGAAGGGTGATGTACGGACACATCCTTCGCAACGCCCTCATGCCGGTAGTGACCTTTTTGGGAATGATCATCGCTGAGATCGTGGCCGGAAGCATCGTGGTGGAGCAGGTGTTCGGACTGCCCGGTGTGGGGCGGCTTCTGATCAGCTCCATTTCCACCCGGGATTTTCCGGTGGTGGAAATTTTGATCCTGTATATTACCTTTGTGGTGATCTTCGTCTATTTCCTGGTGGATCTACTATACCGGGTGATTGACCCGAGGATCCGAAAAATATAAAAAACTGCTTCTTTTGAAGAACCAAGCCAGCGGCAGTCCGGATAAGATCGCCGCGGGGCATTATAGAGCCACCGGTACTTATGCGCCGTACTTTGGCGCATTATGTACCGTTGCGAGCGATAGATAGCGAAAGCGTGCCCTGCAACGACTTGGAACAGACAAACAGACAGAGAGAAAGGAGGAACGGCATGAGAGCAAGGAAGAGCCGGAACAACTATCTGACCGTCGGACTGATTATGACCACGGCGGCTGTCTGCCTTGCGGTGCTGGGCGTTTTTTGGACGCCCTACAGTACGACTGCCATGTCTGCGGCGGAGAAATTCTGCGCCCCGTCCCTCCGGCATCTCTTTGGGACGGACAATTACGGGAGAGATATTTTTTCCAGGGTGATGAAGGGCATGGGGACGACCACGCTGATCGGCAGTCTCGTGGTGCTTCTCTCCGGGAGCGCCGGGATCCTGATCGGCGCGCTCACCGGGTATTGCGGCGGATGGATCGATGAGGCGGTCATGCGCCTGACGGACGCGGTGAACGGCTTTCCCAGCATCCTGCTGGCACTGGTGATGATCACGATCCTGGGCTCCGGCCGGCAGAACCTCATCCTGTCGCTGGGGATTGTCTTTGCGCCAAGCTTTATCCGCATTGTGCGAAGCGAGTTCATCCGTCTGCGGGACGCGGACTATATCAGCAGGGCGCGGATGATGGGAGTCGGAAGGGGCCGGATCCTTTTTGTCCACATTCTTCCCAATATCCTTTCCACCTTTTGGGTGTCCGTGATGATCGGATTTAACAACGCGATCCTGGCGGAGTCCGGCATGAGTTATCTGGGGATCGGCGTGAAGCCGCCGGACGCCAGCCTGGGCAATATGCTCTCCGACGCGCAGGGATACCTGGAAATGGCTCCCTGGTACGCGCTTGCGCCGGGGCTGGCCATCGTGTGGATCGTGCTGGGGATTTCCCTGTTTGGAGAGGGGATCAGGAGGATTCCGGGATGATAAAGGTGGAAGATCTGACGGTGGCCTTCGGCGGTCTGAAGGCGGTAAAACAGGTGAGTCTGGAGATCGGGGACGGCGAGATCTTCGGGGTGGTCGGGGAGAGCGGTTCCGGGAAATCGGTGACGGCGCTTGCGATCATGGGGCTCTTGAATGAGGAGGCGAGCGTGCTGTCGGGGCGGATCACCATGGACGGCGTGACGCTTCTGGAAGCCGGAAGGAAGCGGGACAAGGCGCTGTACCGGAAGCTGCAGGGGAGCAGGATGTCCATGGTCTTTCAGGAGCCCATGACCTCCCTGAATCCCACCAGGCGGGCGGGAGCCCAGGTGGAGGAGGTTCTGCGCCTCCATCCGGAAGCCTGGCGGGATCCGGCGGCCCCCCGGGAGCGGGCGGGAGCCGTGCGGCGGCAGATGCGGGAGAAGGTTCTGGAGATGTTTTCCGCGGTGGGGCTTAGGGAGCCGGAGAAAGTGTACAACAGTTATCCCCATCAGCTCTCGGGAGGGATGCGCCAGCGGGTGATGATCGCCATGGCGGTGATCCTGAACCCCCAGCTCATCGTCTGCGACGAGCCCACCACGGCTCTGGATGTGACCGTTCAGAACCAGATCATCGGCCTGTTGAAGCGGATCAATGAGCGGCAGAAAAATTCCATGCTCTTTATCACCCATGACCTGAATCTGGCCAGGCGTATCTGTGACCGCGTGGCGGTGATGAAGGACGGCCGGGTGGTGGAGACCGGGAGGACCGGGGAGCTGTTTGCGGCCCCCAGAGAGGCATACACCCGGAACCTGATCGAGGCGGTGCCCACCCGGATGGGAAGGATCGGCGGGGAGCGGCGGATTGCCGCGGAGAAGATCCTGGAAGTAAAGGATCTGAGCGTGTACTATTCGGACGGTAGCAGCCGCCCCTTTGCCGGAGGCGGAAAACAGTGTGCCGTGTCCCATGCCACGTTTGACATCCGCCGGGGAGAGGTGCTGGGCCTGGTGGGAGAGAGCGGCTGCGGCAAGACGTCCCTTTCCAAGGCGGTCCTGGGGATGAACCGGGATATTGAGGGGAGCGTGGTGCACCGCACCGTCCGGCCCCAGATGATCTTTCAGGATCCCTATAGCAGCTTAAATCCCTCCCGCACCGTCGGATGGCTCCTGCAGGAGCCGCTCATCGCCAGGGGACGGCTGGACGCCTCACAGGCCATGAGCCGGGCCGACCGGGAGGCGGCCGCCCGTGATATGCTGCGCAGAGTGGGGATGGAGGAGACGTATTTTGACCGGAAGCCCTCCCAGCTCTCCGGCGGGCAGCGCCAGCGCGTCAGCATCGCCCAGGCCCTGATCACAGGACCGGGACTTGTCATCGCCGACGAACCGGTCTCCGCCCTGGATGTGACCATGCAGAGGCAGATCCTGGAGCTGATGCGGGCGCTGCAGGAGGAGATGGAGCTCTCCTGTCTCTTTATCTCCCATGATATCAATGTGATCTATCAGATGAGCGACCGCATCATGGTGATGAAGGAGGGGAGGATCCTGGAGATCGGCGAAAGGGAGGAGATCTTCCGGGATCCGAAGGAGGAATACACGAAGCAGCTTCTGGCGGAGTCCTAGCCCGGCGTCTGCCGGTCTGATCCCCCGGGGAGGCGTCCGCCCAGGGGGGAGGGGCTGTCTGCTTCGCCGGGCCCTGCGGTCTGGAAGGCTACGTGCGCCCGGTTTTTCTCCCCGGGGACCATGACCTGATAGATATGCTCCATGCCCTTTCGGCAGACGGTATCGTCCGCGGGGGAGGACAGCGGCAAATTCCATATGGCATAGTGCACACCGTAGACGGTGCCCCGAAGGTTGGTCTTTCGGGCGCCGTTTTTTTCGTAGAAAAGATCGCGTCTGGCCCGGGCGCGGAGCTCTTCCCCGTCCCGGGCCCGGTCGATGTCCTCCGTCTCGATGAGGATCCCCTGACAGTCCGTCAGAAGCGCCCGCAGTTCCCGCAGGAAGAGCCCACCCAGGCCCTTTCCCCGGAAGGGCTCCAGAATGGCAAAATAGTCCAGGAGGACCAGCCCGCATCCCGGGGCGGAGGCAAGAAAGGCGTATCCTGACAAGGCGGGGCCATACATCCCATAGGCATGGTAGGAGCCCTCCGCCCACATGCGCTCTATGCTGTGCAGGGGTTTGAGCTCCTCCGCCGGGAAATGCCGCGTCATGTGCGCGGTGTAGATCTCCCGCGCCTGGGGCAGGGACAATTTTTCGATCCGGTATTCCATGAAAGCCTCCTTTCACGCCCGGCGGTTCTGTGGGCGGCACCATTCCTTCTTTCCACATTATAGCCAAACAGCCCGGGGACGTCAAACCGGGACATAGTTTTTTGGCGGCACGCATAGAAATAAAGTGAACAAGCTTACAGGGAGGGCTTTTTATGTTCGAGAAATGCAGTGTGCAGGAGACGGTGGAGAGGTTGCGCGGCCATGCCGGGACGGGGCTTACCTCTCTGGAGGCGGCCAGGAGACTGGCGATGGACGGGGAAAATAAGCTGCGGGAGCCCCGGAAAAAAACGGTGGCGGAGAGCTTTCTGGAGCAGCTAAAGGATCCGCTTATCTATATTCTGCTTGTGGCGGCCGCGGTTTCGGTGGCGCTTGGGGAGATCAGCGACGCGGTCATCATCGGCGTGGTGGTGCTGCTCAACGCGGTGGTCGGGGTGGTGCAGGAGGGAAAGGCCAGAAGGGCTCTGGATTCCCTGAAGAAGCTCACCAGCCCCCACGCGGTGGTGATCCGGGACGGCATCCGGAAGGAGATCCCGGCGGCGGAGCTGGTGAAGGGGGATCTGGTGTGTCTGGAGGCCGGGTGCCAGGTGCCGGCGGATCTGCGCCTTGTGGTGTCCGTGGATCTTAAGACGGAGGAGTCCGCCCTGACGGGGGAGGCGCTTCCGGTGGAGAAGGACGCCCTCTTTCTGGCGGACTGTGCCCGGGAGATCCCTCTGGGGGACAGGCGGAACATGGTTTACATGTCAACCATCGTCACCTACGGGAGAGGGGAGGGCATGGTCACCGCGGTCGGGATGGACACGGAGATCGGACGGATCGCCTCCATGATCACGGAGGCGGAGGAGGAGCCAACGCCCCTTCAGAAGAAGCTGGGGGAACTGGGGAACGTCCTCTGTATGCTTTCGCTGGGCCTGTGCGCGGCGCTGTTTGCCGTCGCGGTGCTGCAGCACCGCAACGTGCCGGAAATGCTGATCACGGCTATCTCCCTGGCGGTTGCGGCGGTACCGGAGGGGCTTCCCGCGGTGGTCACCATCTGTCTGGCGCTGTCCGTCACCAAGATGGTGCGGGTGAATACCATTGTGCGGAGGCTTCCCTCGGTGGAGACGCTGGGGGCCGTGAGTGTGGTGTGTTCCGACAAGACCGGAACGCTGACACAGAATCGGATGACGGTGGAAAAGTGCTGGTGGGACGGCCGCCTGGAGGAGGTAGTGCGGCCGCAGCCGCTCCCGGAGTTGATGGGGGCGGAGCGACGCCATATGCTTTTGGAGCATCCGGATTTTCTGCAGGGGATGGTGCTGTGCAACGACGCATCCTTAAAGGGCGGGAACCGTCTGGGGGATCCCACGGAGCTGGCGCTTTTGGATCTGGCGGAGGACTGGGGGATCGGGAAGGAGGCGCTGGAGGACGAGATGCCCCGCTGCGGGGAACTTCCCTTTGACTCCGACCGCAAGATGATGACCACCTGCCATAGAAAGCGGAGAGGCTTCGGCGTCGTCCCGGAGGCCGGGGACGGACTGGTATCCTACACCAAGGGAGCGCCGGATGAGGTGCTGGCCCGGTGCGACTTTATCCGGCTGCGGAACCGCGTGATCCCCCTGACGGAGCATTACCGCAGACAGATCAAAAAGGCGGCGGGGGAGATGGCCCGGGAAGCGCTTCGAACGCTGGCGGTGGCCATGCGGGATCCGGCGGCCGGGCCCACGGAGGAACGGCTGGTCTTTTTGGGGATGATGGGAATGCGGGATCCGGTCAGGCCGGAAGCGGCCGAAGCCGTGGAGACCTTTCGGGGAGCCGGGGTGGAGACCGTGATGATCACCGGAGATCATGTGGAGACCGCCTATGCCATCGGGAGACAGCTGGGGATCGTGGAGCGTATGCGGCAGTGTATGACGGGAGCGGAGCTCGACGGTCTGGACGATGAGAGTCTGCGGGGACGGCTGGCGGAAACGCGGGTGTTTGCCAGAGTGTCTCCCTCCCAGAAGGTGCGGATCGTAAAGGGGTTGAAGGCCAGGGGAGAGATCGTGGCCATGACGGGAGACGGGGTGAACGACGCGCCGTCCCTGAAGGCGGCAGACATCGGGATTGCCATGGGCCTGAGCGGTACGGATGTGGCGAAACAGGCGGCGGACATGATCCTTGCGGACGACAACTTTGCCACCATCGAGAAGGCCATCGAGGAGGGCCGGGGAGTCTATGAAAACATCCGAAAGTCGGTGATCTTCCTGCTCTCCTCCAATCTGGGAGAGCTGACGACCATGTTCCTGGCGGTGGTCTGCGGATTCGCGGCCCCGTTAAAGTCCAGCCATATCCTGTGGATCAATCTCATCACGGACTCCCTGCCGGCGCTGGCTCTGGGGATCGACAAAAACGACGGCGAAAGCCTGATGAGGAACGCGCCCAGAAAAGCGCGGGAAAGCCTGTTTTCCAGAGGCGGACTCTCGTGCACCTGCTTTTACGGCGCGCTGATCGCCGGCGTCAGCCTGGCGGCCTTTTTGCTGCCGCCCTGTTCCTTTCTGCGCAGCAGAGGGCTTCCCGTGGATCTGCCGAACCTGAAGCTGGCGCTTCGGCAGGAGCTGCTGCTGGCCAGGGCGCAGACTTACGCGTTCACTACGCTGGGGATGTCACAGCTGTTTCACGCGGTGGGAATGCGCGATGTGCAAAAATCGGTCTTTCGCATGAAGCATTTGGAAAACAAGCTGATGATCGCGGCGTGTGTGATCGGATTTGCCCTGCAGTTTGCGGTGACGGAGTTTCCGCCCCTGATCGCGGCCTTCGGCACGTCCCATCTGTCCCTGCGGGAGTGGGGCAGCCTGGCCTTCCTGGCGGCGTTTCCCCTGTTTGCCCATGAGTGCGTCGCCTGGTCCCACGGAAGAAGGCCGGGCCGGACGTGACGTCAAAAATGTATCCCGGGAGGGGACTTATTCTATGGTCCCCTCCAGATAGGCGTTCAGGACCCATATCCCAATGGCTTGGGACGGCGAAGCGGGCGGCGGCCACATTGTCAAAGTTTCCCTCGCAGATGCCGGCTTTTCGGATAAAGTGTTCGCTTACCGTATCTATGTTGTCACTGTGGTAGACATCCGCAAGATCATATATCTTTTTAATCAGGGGTCTGCCAAGCTGATTCACTACGGCGGATCTTTTGTTTTTGGTACGCCGTGCGATGTACTCAATGAGACTGCAAGTGAAAAACAGATTGTTTTCGCTGTATTCTTCCCGCCCGTTCATAGCGTTACCTCTCTGCTTGATACAAACTTAAGCTCCGTGTTCATACGCACTGTGTAAGTGCTGACAACGGGAGTGTCATATCGCATGGCCCACCGCTCGGCCTGTTCCCGGATGATCGTGCAGTAAAATCCCGGACCAAAGTCCTTCGTATTTTTCCCTTTTATTATTTTGGGCTTTTTAACGGCGGTATATCCGCCATGATAAACAGTCATCTTTCCCATGTTAGTCTCCATTCCGGAGAGTTTGCTCAAAAATCAACGCGGCGGCGCAGGTTTTGACGCAAACGCCTCTTTTTCAAAATACCCAAAGCTGTGCATTTTGTCAAGAGCCGGCGAGGAAGTGTGGGATTGTGTGGTTGAAAGAAGGATGCTTTTTTGATATACTCAAAGAAAAATCGGCGTTTTTGTAAAAAAGGTCTAATATGATAGAATTTAAAAAAATCAGTAATTTTCCCCGAGGGACATTATACAATCAATTGGTGGATGCGTATTCTTTTCATTCCGCTTGTAAAACATATTGGGATGAAATGTGGAAAGAATATGATGATTTCTTTTATTCAAATTTGGATTCTATTGCCGATCAATGTGGGTTTATAACTGTAATAGACGGTATTGCGGGCGGACATATATCCTGGGATCCCAGAAAAAGACCTCACTATATTTCAATAGGACACAATTGTATTATAACGGATTTTAAAGGAAATGGTTACGGGAAAATACAATTGCAGGAGGCAATTAGAAGAATCATTAAGCAGTATGACGTAGAAAAAATAATCGTGACTACGAATGAACTGACATTCCCGGCTCAAAAAAACTATGAAAGTGTTGGTTTTGTAAAAACCGCGCAGAGAAAGAATACAGATACTCCGTTTGCAGGGGATTATATCGATTATGAGCTGATAGTAAAATAGAAAAGGGTGAATTTTGGAAAGAACCCGAAACAAGCTGGCAAAGCGGGAATCGGCGTTTGCGGTTGGAGAAAGGAAAATTTTTATGGCTGCCAATTTTTTGGAAAAGGAATCGTTATCGGCAAATAAGAAACTTCGTCGGTTACTGCTGATCGTTATCGCAATTTTTGTCGCAGCCGTGGCAGTCATTTATTTTGGGGTGGGCGACGAGCTGTTTGATTTCAGCGATGAGAGAACGAGGCTGATCGCTGGCGTATTACTTGGCGGAGCGGGAATCCTGCTGATTTTTAGCTTTATTATCCTGATCCTCACCATGCGGCCAGCAAAAAATGGGAAGAATCTACTGCTTCCTTTAGGGGAAACCACGCAGGAGAAGGCGGCGGAGATTATCAACCGGGAAGTGGCCGAAGGAAAGATTCTGTATGAGGGGACACGGGATTACAATACCCCTATAAAGCATGACACGCGGGTTTTGTTGACACCCTCCTATCTGCTGCTGATCGGGTACAGCATGGAAAAAATAAGGGCGATTCCCTGTGATCGGATCCTGTGGATTGGCGCCCAGACAGGCTATACGGGAGGGCCATATTTTGCCCGTCTGCTTATCTTTACGCGGGAAAAAATGCTGGATTGTGACGTAAACGATATGGAGCAGGCGAAACGGCTTGCCGAGGGACTGTATCACTACATTCCCAATGTGTTCCGTGATCTCGAATGGCAGGATGATAACTTTCCCCATATGCTTGAAAAGCTGTATCGGAAAGACCGTGACGGGTTTCTGGCGTTGTACGAAGAGGAAAAAGAAAAAACGGAGCGTTCCCGGTAGAATTGCGTGCCGGGGGATGTACTTTAATGCGGTCATAGATCCATAATAAGGAGAGGGAAAATTGGAAGAATTTGATTTGCGTTTTGCCCAGCAGCGGCATCTGGCGCAGTCCATGACGGACGGCTCGGCGGATGAACGGTATTTCCTGTGGGTGCCGGATTGGACGGAGGATGCCGCAAAAAAGGATTATCTGGTGCTCTTAAATACGGGCACCAGACTTGCTGTGAATTTTCAAATTGTTTACCGGTTCCAGGCGGAATTTGTCAGCAGGGGGTGCTGTTTTGCGCTGTCCAAAGACGGCAGGACGGCTCTGGCGGGCTACGCCGCCAAAAAGGGCGTGTTCTGCTATGACTGTGAAAGCGGCAGGGTTCTGTGGAATAATCCCAAGATCCGAAGGATAGCCGAAGTCCGGTTTAATAACTTTGATGAGCAGATGATCGAGGTGCGGAGTAATAAGCTGGAAATTACATATCTGGACAGGCAGACGGGGCAGATTCTGGAGCCGGAGCGGGCCCGAAATGTCCGGCAGGTGATCACCCTGATGCGGGCGTCTAAAAACGGTAAATTTTTGCTGACGGCCGATACGTTTCCCCTGAAGGAACAGGCCAATTATACCGTCTACAATACGGAAACGAAGGAGGTCACAGGGCGGTTTGTGGCGCAGTATCAGCGGAATCCGGATCCGTTTGATGTCACGAATGACGGCGGGCTTGCCATTTGCTCCGCCTACCAGAAGCAGGGCGTTTCCCTGATCCGTGTGTCTACCGGCGAAGTGCTGTGGTCGAAAATGAGCTACAAAAAGGTTTACAGTGCCTCGTTTGACGCAGACGACCGGCGGGTGATCGTCGGATGTGATGACGGCGGGATTTATTTTCTGGATATACACAGCGGAGAGACCGTTGAGCGGATATCCGGTGAAAGGTTTTTCCCCAATCCCTACGGTGCGGATGTTCTGTACCTGGGCGGAAAGCTTGCCAAGATCGGCGGGCATGAAATTGTTTCTTCCGGATTTTCGTGGAAAAGGGCGGTAGGCACAAGAGATGGTGTGCTGATGCTGCTGCCGGGCAATCGGAAATCGGCGTTTTATGACTATGACGGAAATCTGCTGTGGGAGAGCGGCGAGCTGGGAGGCGAAGCGGCGTATCTGGAGGATGAGGATCTGCTCTGCGCATTTTGGGTGGAATATTATCAAGGAAACGTGACGGATGAAACGGTATTTGTGGGCAGGATCATGCTCGCCTCTCCCAGGGACGGGCGGATCATCGCGGAGGCCGATCTATCGGATGACGCCTGTGCATTTATCCACCGCAACAAAACGATCGTGTGCTCTACGGGAAAAATGTTTGCTGTTTCCGGCGGTTCTATTCGGGAGATCGAGGAGCCTTTTGCGTTTGTAGTGGAGTAAATGCGCTGCAGGAACAGCATCCTATTCAACGGCCCACTACAAACGCAAAAGGCTCCTGGGTCTCCTATTTTATCTATCAGGATTCTTGAAAGTGTATTTTCCCTTGCCGTACCCGCTGACCGCTTCAATTACTCCTGCTTTCTTCAGCCTAATAATCAGATTTCCGGCAGCGGTTACAGAATCGTTTGTAATAGCTGCAATATCAGAACGACCAAATATTCCGTCAGTTCCCACTTTCGCAAAGACAGTCTGCGCTTTCCGAATTGTGTTTGAGCTTGCGGTCAGTCTCTCAATCGCAACTTCAATCGCAACATAGTCGTCCTCAATCGCAACATTTTCAGCCGTAGTCTTTTCTAAGCCTGTCTTTGCCTCATAATTCAGATTATACAATGTGACCTGAAATGAGGTAACATCGGAATAGAAGGTCGGCTCCAACTCCGCACGGAAGTTGTGGGCGGCATGATAGGCAT
>CANPWJ010000060.1 GCA_947584035.1 uncultured Acetatifactor sp.
CCGTCAGCGAAGCCGTGAAGGATACGCTGCAGGTGGGCGACGCGGTCAGCGTGGAGCGAAGCGGCGTTACATACGAGGGCCATATCACGGAGGTGGGCGTGGCGGTCAATCAGTCCACCGGGCTCTTTCAGGTGAAGGCGATGGTCGATGCGGACCAGGGCTCCCTGCCCAGCGGCGTGTCGGCCAAGGTTACTGCGGACACCTACTCCGCGGAGAACGTGATCGTGATTCCCTATGACGCGGTATACTATGACAATGATTCCGCTTATGTATATCTCTGTGTGGACGGCAAAGCGGTCAAGACGCCAGTCACCACCGGGATCTTTGACGACACCAGCATTGTGATCCTGGAGGGGATCGAGAGCGGCGATTCCGTGATCACCAGCTGGTCTCCCAGGCTTCTGGACGGCGTGGAGGTCTCGGCCTCCGTCAGCCGGACACAAGAGTAAGGAGGCCCGCGGATGAATCTGACAAGACTTGCCCTGAAGCGTCCGGTGTCCTGTTTCCTGGTGATCCTGGCACTGGCGGTGTTTGGCCTTTCTTCTATTTTTGGTTTTCGTCTGGAGCTGACCCCGGATATTGAGATGCCGATGCTGATCGTGATGGCGACCTATCCCGGTGCGGATCCGGAGAGCGTGGATGAGCTGGTGGCTTCGGTGATCGAGGATGCCGGAGCCTCCTTAAGCGGAGTGGACTCCGTGACCTCCATGTCCTCCGAAAACTATTGTATCGTTCTCTTTACTTACGAGTATGGTGTGGATATCGCGGAGTGCCACAATGACCTGCGGGCGGCCATGGAGGTGGCGGCCCTGAGCTTTCCGGACGATGCCACGGAGCCTACCATCATCGAAATGAATATGAACAGCGTGCCGATCCTGAATATTTCGGCCATCGAGGCGGGCGATGTGGATCTGTTAAAGGTCATCAATGAGTCGGTGGTGCCGGAGCTGGAATCGCTGGGAGGGGTCGCCCAGGTCAGCGTCAGCGGCGGCAGCGAGGAATATATCCGGATCGAGCTGGATGAGACGCTGATGAAGCAGTACGGCCTGACCATGTCCTCCGTGGCGCAGTTTCTGGGGGCGGTGGACTTTACCTATCCGGCCGGAAGCGTCCAGCAGGGCTCTCAGGATGTCAGTGTCGCTACCTCCATGGAATACAACACGGTGCAGAAGCTCCGGGAGGTGCCCCTGATGACGGGGACGGGGAGCGTGATCACCCTGCAGGATGTGGCGAATGTCACGCTTGCCTCCGGGGAGGCGTCGGGAGTCAGCCGTTACAACGGCCAGGAAAACGTCAGCATCAGCCTCCTGAACAAAAGCAGCTATGGGACAGTGAATGTCTGCCGGGACGTGAAGAAGCGATTGGAGCAGATCCAGGAGGAAAATCCGGCCATTCTCTTTGACATCACTTACGATGCCAGCGAATCCATCCTGGATTCCCTGTCCTCTGTGGGGCAGACGCTGGCCCTGGGTGTGGTTTTGACCATGCTGGTGCTGTTTTTATTCTTTGGAGATTTTAAGGCCAGCCTGATCGTGGGCGCATCCATGCCGATCTCTCTGTTCCTGACCCTGATCTTGATGAGCTTTATGGGATTTTCCATGAATATTGTGACCATGGGGTCCCTGGTTATCGCCATCGGCATGATGGTGGACTCCTCCATCGTGGTGATCGAGAGCTGTTTCCGAAAGAAAACGGGGACGGTGGATTTTAAGGAGGCCGCTTTTAAGGGGACGAAGGAGGTGACCGCCTCCATCGTCGCTTCCACCATTACCACGGTGGTGGTGTACCTGCCGCTGGCGGTGATGAGCGGACTGTCCGGCCAGCTGTTTTCCCAGCTGGGCTTTACGATCGTGTTTGCCATGCTGGCGTCCCTGATCGTGGCCATGATGCTGGTTCCTCTGTTTTTCAGTATCTTTCGCCCGGTGGCGAAGGAGAACCTGCCCATTGACAGGCTGTTGTCCTGGGTGACGTCCGGCTATCGGAAGCTGCTGCGGAAGCTGCTGCATAAGCGCGGCCTGGTAGTCCTCTCCGCCATCGGCCTGGTGGTGATCTCCCTGCTCCTTGCCTCCACGCTGAACATGGAGCTGATGCCTTCCTCGGATGAGGGTATGGTACAGGTGTCGGTGGGATTTCGCTCCGGCACCAGCCTGGAAGCGCAGGACGAGGCCATACAGGTTTGGGAGCAGATCGCCCGGGAGGACGAAAATGTGGAGAGCTATTCCGTCTCCATCGGAGGTTCCGGCACGATGCTGGGCGGCGGTTCCGGAGCTACCCTGACGGCCTCCCTGAAGGGGGACCGGACCATGAGCACCGCGCAGGTGGTGGACCGCTGGAACGAGCTGGCGGCCTCCATGACCAATATGGATATCACGGTGACCTCCAGCGGAAGCAGTATGAGCAGTATGATGAGCACGGACAGCTATGAGGTGGATCTGCAGGGAAATGATCTCGTCCGTCTGCGGCAGACGGCTTCGGCACTTCAGACCGAGCTGCAGAAGGTGGACGGCGTGGTGAAGGTAGACAATTCCCTGGCCAATTCCAGCACGCTGGCCAAGGTGGTGGTGGATCCCCTGAAAGCGATGCAGTATGGGCTGACTCCCATCCAGGTGGGAATGGAGATCAATAATGTCCTAAGCGGCGTGAGTCCTTTGACGATCACAAACGCCGGCTCCGAATACGAGGTGCGCCTGGAGTATCCCAAAGGACTCTATGACGATTTAAACCAGCTGATGGACATGGGCTTTGCCACGGCCTTCAACACGCTGGTCCCGCTGCGGGATATCGCGGAAATCCAGTATGTGGAGAGCCAGGAGACCATTACCAAGCAGGACGGGTTGTATCAGGTGAGCCTGACGGCCACCCTGAATTCCGAGAAGATTTTTGAGGCGCAGGACGCCATCGACGCGCTGGTTGACAGCGCGGTGTTCCCGGAGGGCATTTCTCCGGCGGACAGCATGATGACCAGCATGATGACGGAGGAATTCACCAGCCTTTTGAAGGCGATTTTGACGGCGGTGTTCCTGGTATTTTTGGTGATGGCGATGCAGTTTGAATCCCCCCGGTTTTCCATTATGGTCATGCTGTGTATTCCCTTCGCGCTGATCGGTTCCTTCCTGTTTTTGGCGCTGACCAGATCCACCCTGAGCATGGTGTCCCTGATGGGCTTCCTGATGCTGATCGGCATCGTGGTGAACAACGGCATCCTGTTTGTGGATTCTACCAATCTGCTGCGGCAGACGATGCCGGTGGATGACGCGCTGATCGAGACAGGCGTCATACGACTCCGGCCCATCCTGATGACCACGCTGACCACGATCCTCTCCATGGTTCCCATGGGGCTGGGGCTGGGCGGGGCCAACTCCCGGATGATGCAGGGCATGGCGCTGGTGATCATTGGAGGCCTGATTGCCTCCACCCTGCTGACCCTGATCCTGATCCCCACCTTCTACCTTATTTTGGACCGGCGGGAGAGGCTCAGCCGCAAGTCGGAGAGGAAGAGGGCGAAAAAACGCTAGGAAGAAACGGTTCAACGAAGGACGTCCGTCCGTGAACATGTGCAAGGGTAGACCGGATGAATTATATTGTGTTGGATTTAGAGTGGAATCAGAGCAATACCGGACAGGAGAGAGAGGCGAAGGAGCTTCCCTTTGAAATCATAGAGATCGGCGCCATCAAGCTGAACGACGGGTGCAGGATGATCGGGGAGTTTAACGAGCTGGTGAAGCCGCAGGTGTACCGTGAGATGCACCGGATCACCGGCCGCCTGATCCACATGCAGATGCGGGAGCTGGAGCGAGGGAAGCCTTTTCCGGAGGTGGCGGAGCGGTTCTTGGAGTGGTGCGGGGAGGAGTATCAGTTCTGTACCTGGGGGACGCTGGATCTGACAGAGCTGCAGCGCAATATGCAGTTTTATCAGATGAAGCCCCTGGCGACCCGGCCGATCGCTTTTCTGGATGTTCAGAAGCTGTTCAGTATCGCTTATGAGGATCGAAAGAGCAGAAGGGCTCTGGAGTTTGCCATCGACTATCTGGAGATAGAGAAGGACATTCCCTTTCACAGAGCCTTCAGCGACGCATACTACACCGCCAAGGTGATGGCCGTTTTAAAGGGATATAAGCAAGGGCTGTTTTCCAATGTATCCTACGACCTGTTTCATCCGCCCGCCTGCCGGGAGGATGAGGTCAAGGTGCAGTTTGACACCTATGCGAAATATATCTCCCGGGAATTTCCGAATAAGGAGGAGGCGTTCGCCGACCGGGAGGTGGTTTCCAGCAAATGCTATCTGTGCCATTGTAACCTGCGCAAAAAAATCAAGTGGTTCTCCCCCAACGGAAGGCACTATTACTGCGTGGCATACTGTGACCGGCACGGATATTTGAAGGGAAAGATCCGGCTCCGCAAGACGCAGGGAGAGCGGGTCTATGTGGTGAAAACCACCAAGCTGATCAGCGAAGCGGATATGCTGGAGATCGAGCGGCGCAGACAGCACATGAAAGACATGCGGAAGCGGAGAAAAAAGAGCGGCTAGCCAGCGGTTATCTTCCTCTGCGGCGGTGGTGCAGCTGTCTCCTTCTGCGCCGGGCTTCCCGGATCTGTTCCCTGTGCTCCCTGCGGCGTTCCCTGGCGGCCCGCTGCAGGGAGTTGCCGCGTTTTCTGCGCTCCCTGCGCCAGCCGCGCCGGGTGCTGGTTCCCGGGTTGGCGAGAAGGCGGTTCCTGGACAGGATCCGAAGCAGGATCACCGCTCCGCAGAGCATCCCTCCTGCCGCCAAAAACAGAAGGATCTTGAGCACATTGACAAAGATGACCGGGGTTTCCCGGGGCGCCTTCTCCTGGGGGGCGGCCTGGGCGTCGATGGAAAAATCAAATCCATGGCTCTCCTGCGTGTCCATGGCCAGATCCACGGAGGCGGAGCCGATGTACATGTCATGGTAGGTGTAAGTGATCACCGCCGCCTGCTTTTCACTTTGGGTGTCATAGGAGATCGTGGAGACGGTGTCTCCGAAGGACGCGGTCTTTGGCAGTACGATAAAGTCGTCCGTGTTCAGGGAGAGGATGGGTTTGCTGCTTCCGAAGATATCGTTGCCGCTGTAGAAGGAGCCGGCGGTGTCGATATTGTACTTTGTCTCGGTCTGCGATACATTGACCCGCTCGAAATTGGAGAAGCCGTAGTCGAACAGAGAGACCGTATCCTGATAATACTGAGGGTTTTCATCCCGCATGACCACGCAGATCAGCTTCAGGCCGTCCCGCTCCGCGCAGGATACCAGCGCGCTCCTGGCAGCGTCCGTATAGCCGGTCTTGCAGCCCACCAGGTAGGGATAGGCGTACTGCTTGCCCGGGAGAAGAAGCATCTGGTTGGCATCGTAGAGGTCGCCCGTCTCTTTGGGGATGTGCAGCATGGGGGTGGTGGTGATGCGGCAGAGCATCTCGTTGGCGAAGAAAGCCCTCCCGATCATGGCCAGATCGTAGGCGCTGGTATAATGCTCTTCATCGGGGAGCCCGTTGGGATTTACGAAATGGGAGTCCACGCAGCCTAGCTCCTTGGCGCGCTCATTCATCAGGTCGGCAAAGGCGTCCCAGGAGCCGGAGATATGCTCCGCCAGGGCATAGGAGACCTCGTTGGCGGAACGGATCAGAATGGCGTTCAGGCACTGTTCCACGGTCAGGACATCCCCCGGGTTCATGGCCACGTTGTTGCTGCCGGCGGGGATACCGAACACGGCGGAGCTGGTCATAACCACTTCCTCGTCCAGGGCGCAGCGCTCGGAGGCCAGAAGCGTGGTCAGGATCTTGGTGGTGCTGGCAGGGTACTCCGGTTCATGGATGTTTTTGGAATAGAGGATGGCTCCGGTCCGCGCCTCCATCAGGATAGCGGATTCCGCGCTGACGATGGGGCCCTGGGGCCAGTTTTCCACCTCATTTGACTGGACGGCGAGGGACTGATTAAAGGCGATGCGTTCCTCCGCGGTGGATCCGGAGGGATTGAGGATCGCATGGGCGGTAAAGCCCTGGCCCATAAACAGGGCCACGGCACAGAGAATCGAGAGAATACGGGCCGGAAAGAGCGGCCCAAACATTTTTCCTGGATGCTGCATGGCAAACCCTTTCTATCCAATAACAAGTATCCTTATTTTAGCATATCGCGGAGGGAAACACCATAGGAAATCCGGAAGAAAAAGAGCGATACGCCCGCTTCGTGACGTACCGCTCCTTTTATGCCTTCGGAAATTCCCAAAAACTTCCGCGGTTTATTCAAAATCCTTTGAGACGATCTCCGTGCCGTCTGCGTTTAAGTACTCGATGCGCAGCGCCAGATCGTCCTGGCCGATCTGGGAACGAAGGGTGGAAAGCATCGTGGTGTACAGAGAGGACTGGGACTCAAGCCCGTCCAGCATGGTGCTGGCAACCTGCTCCTGAACAGCGGCATCGGACAGATCCACCTGCTCGTTCAGAGTGCAGCGGAAAACCAGAATATTGCCGTTCTCGGCAACCAGCTCCATAGTGCTCTGATCGTTGCTCAGCTGTGCAACCAGCGCGTCTGCCTCGGGGCTTGCCAGAAGCTGCTCCAGAGGGGTCTGCTCATCATTTGCCTCGGTGGTCTGTTCTGCAGTCTGTTCCGCAGTCGTCTCGGTGGTTGCGGCCTCAGTGTTTCCGGCAGCGGACGAAGGGGTATTGTCGTTATCCTTGCCGCCGCATCCGGTAAAAGCAAGTGCCATGGAAAGCGCAAACGTCGTTGCCATTACCTTTACGAAGTTCTTTTTCATTTTTTTCTCCTCCTGCTTTTGTTTTTTCAAACAAATCATAGAAACAAGGTGCATTATAGTACGCTGGTTTCCGATTGTCAAGGGCGCAATTTCTTAAGAAATTATGAAACAAAATACCAGCCGCGGGGGCCGTTTCTTGACAGAAGCACCCGGATGGGGTACATTTAAGGGAGAGCCTGGAAACAATAGAAACTATAAAAATGATAAAATTGATAGAAATGATAAAATTGATAAAATTGATACCGGGAGAAAGGCGAAGGATTCTTTTATGAGGCTACGCAACATCACCGGTTCCCGCGAGGTGATCGCAGGGAGCCCTTACGTGGTGAGGGAAGAAGTGTTGGAACAGTGCCCGGGGACCTGGGGAGAGATCTTCGGGAACCATGCCCCCATCCATATTGAGATCGGCATGGGGAAGGGCCGGTTTATTCATACCATGGCAAAGGAAAACCCCGCTGTGAATTATGTCGGGATCGAGAAATATTCCAGCGTGCTCCTGCGCGCTATTCAGAAAATGCAGGCGGAGGAGTTGCCGAACCTGAAATTCATCCGGATGGACGCGGAGGAGATCGATCGGGTGTTCGGCCGGGAGGAGGTGGACCGGATCTACCTGAATTTTTCCGATCCCTGGCCCAAGGACCGCCATGCCAAGAGGCGTCTGCCGTCCAGACAGTTCCTGCAAAAGTATGACGTCATTTTGAGGCGGGAGGGCAGACTGGAGTTTAAGACGGACAACCGGGAGCTCTTTGATTTCGCGGTAGAGGAGCTGGAGCCCGCCGGATGGAAGGCGGAGCTGATCACCTACGATCTGCACGGGGACGAGACCCTGATGCAGGGCAACGTGATGACCGAGTACGAGGAGAAATTTTCCGCCCTGGGCAATCCCATCTGCAAATACATTATTTATCGGTAGATGGATAAAATAGAGCCAAGAAATAACTGCGGACTGCGGACAGGCAGCTGCACAGCGGGAAAGGAGAGATTGCTATGGAATACACGTTTACTACAGAAAATTTTGAGGAGGAGGTCCTGCACTCCGAGCTTCCGGTGCTGGTGGATTTCTACGCCGACTGGTGTATGCCCTGCAGGATGATGGCGCCGGTGGTGGAGAAGCTGGCGGAAGAGTTCGAGGGGAAGCTGAAGGTCGGCAAATGCGACACGGAGGCTAATATGCCTCTGGTGCAGAAATACCGCGTGGCCAGCATCCCCTGCTTTAAGATCTTCCGAAACGGAGAAGTGATCGAAAGCTTTGTGGGTCAGATGGGAACGGACGAGTTTGTGGAGAAGATTGAGGGAGCCCTGGAGCGCCCGTGATCTTCCGCTAGCGGGAATGTTTGTCCCGAAGCGCTTCCGCGATGAAGCCTCTGAACAGAGGGTGCGGCCTGTTGGGGCGGGATTTTAACTCGGGGTGTCCCTGCGTGGCCACAAAGAAGGGATGCTCCGTGATCTCGCACATTTCCACGATGCGCCCGTCCGGGGAAGTGCCGGACAGACGAAGCCCGTTCTCCTGCAGGACCGCCCGGTAATCATTGTTTACCTCGTAGCGGTGGCGGTGCCTTTCATGGATCGTTTCCTCGCCGTAGAGCGCGTAAGCCCGGGAGGCTTTGTCCAGTACGCAGGGGTAGGAGCCCAGCCGCAGGGTCCCGCCGATGTCCTCCACGCCGTTTTGGTCCGGCATCAGGGCGATGACCGGATGGGTGGTGTTCGGATCCAGCTCTACGCTGTGGGCGTCGGTATAGCCGATCACGTTCCGGGCAAATTCCACGATGGTCAGCTGCATACCAAGGCACAGGCCAAGGAAGGGCTTTTGGTGGGTGCGGGCATAGTGGATGGCCGCGATCTTGCCCTCAATGCCGCGGGAGCCGAAACCGCCGGGCACCAGGATGCCGTTGCAGTCGCCCAGGAGCTCCTCCGCGTTCTCCGCGGTCACCTTCTCGGAGTCGATCCACTTGATATTGACGGTGGCGTGGTTGGAGATGCCGCCGTGCTTCAGGGCCTCCACGACGCTGATGTAGGCGTCGTGCAGAGAGACGTATTTTCCCACCAGGGCGATCTTTACCTCGTCCGTAGGGTGCTTTAAGTCATTTACCATGTCGATCCAGTCTGTCAGATCCGGCTCCGGGCAATCCAGATGGAGACATTCGCACGCCACCTGCGCCAGGTGCTCCTTCTCCATGGCCAGGGGGGCTTCGTACAGATATTCCACATCCAGATTCTGCAGGACATGATTGCTGGGCACGTTGCAGAACAGGGCGATCTTGTCCTTCAGCGCCTGGTCCAGGGGATGCTCGCTGCGGCACACGATAATGTCCGGCTGGATCCCCATGCCCTGAAGATCCTTTACGCTGGCCTGTGTGGGCTTGGTCTTAAGCTCCTGGGAGGCATTCAGATAAGGGATCAGGGTTACGTGGATCAGGATCGCGTTGTCGTGTCCGACCTCGTGCTGAAACTGCCGGATGGACTCCAGGAAGGGCTGGCTCTCGATGTCGCCCACGGTGCCGCCCACCTCGATGATCGCGATCCGCGTATTCGGATCTGTGAAATTGCGGTAAAATCGGCTTTTGATCTCGTTTGTCACATGGGGGATCACCTGCACGGTGCCTCCGCCGTAGTCGCCCCGGCGCTCCTTCTGCAGGACGGACCAATAGACCTTCCCGGTGGTGACATTGGAATTCTTATCCAGGCTCTCGTCGATGAAGCGCTCGTAGTGGCCCAGATCCAGATCGGTCTCCGCGCCGTCGTCCGTGACGAACACCTCGCCGTGCTGGATGGGGTTCATGGTACCCGGATCGATATTGATGTAGGGGTCGAATTTCTGCATCGTCACCTTATATCCCCGCGCTTTCAGGAGACGGCCCAGAGAGGCCGCGGTGATCCCCTTTCCAAGGCCGGAAACGACGCCGCCGGTTACAAATACATATTTTACAGGCATGATACTATCCTCCGAATGAAAAACCGATGAAAAGAAATACTAAGGTTTATTATATAGGAGATATCCGTAAAAATCTACTTAAAAGTACAAAAAAAATTAAGAAATCTTTTAGCCAGGAAATGTTTTTTTCATATTTATGCTATTGATTTATAAAGCGGTAATCTCTATAATAGAATAGACCCATACTAGAACAGAAACGGAGCGATTATGGATAATCAGATGAACCAGTACGATAACGGCGGTTACAATAACGGCGGCCGCGGTCCCGGAGGCCCAGGAGGTCCCGGAGGGCCGGGCGGAGGAGGACAGCCGCCCAGAAGGCCCAATCCCATGATGATGATCCTGGCGGGACTGAGTGCCGTGCTGCTCGCCTTTCTATTTTATAATATGCTGCTGGGAACCGCTTCCAGCGCGCAGGAGGTAGAGTACACACAGTTTTTGGAGGACCTGGAGGCGGACAAGGTAGAGTCCGTGGAGCTCAACGCGGAGAGCGCGAAGCTGCAGGTAGTGCTGAAGCGGGAGGAGAACGGGGACGCCGGCAGCGGCACCGATTATTATTATCCGCTGGGCATGATGCAGCTGCAGCAGAACAGGGAGTATTCCACGCTGCTGATGGAGAGCATGGACACGCTGATGGAGCGCCTGGAGGCGCACAACGTGGAAGCCAGGCGCGTGATCAACAACAATTCCGGTCTGCTGATGGAGATCCTGCTGACCGTGGTGCTGCCGGTGGTTCTGATCTGGCTGGTGGCGGGCTTCTTTTTCCGCAGGATGGGCGGAAGCGGCGGCCCCATGGGCGTGGGCAAGAGCAACGCCAAGGTGTATGTACAGAAGGAGACGGGCGTCACCTTCAAGGATGTGGCCGGGGAGGACGAGGCCAAGGAGTCCCTGGTGGAGATCGTGGATTTCCTCCACAATCCCGGAAAATATTCTAAGATCGGCGCGAGACTGCCCAAGGGAGCGCTCCTGGTGGGCCCTCCCGGAACGGGTAAGACGCTGCTCGCCA
>CANPWJ010000061.1 GCA_947584035.1 uncultured Acetatifactor sp.
CCCGAGAAACAGCTTTGTCTGTCCTTGATTGCGCAGCAAAAGGAAAATCAGCCTATAATCCCATGCATGAAGGCTTGATAATACCCCCTGCCAACGCGATAAAAGGTCGTAGCTCTGATTTTCATTTGGATGCACCGGAAGCCTTGTTATCTGCAGCCAATGTATTTTCCCTCTTGATTTGGAAGTATTCTCACGGAATATCCGGTTGGATGTCTCGTTAAGATAATCTCTTTCCAGAAGCTGCTCCAGCATGGTCTGATAGAAATTATCCGGAATACGAATATCCATCTCCAGCTTCTGATCCTGTAGGCTAAGTTTTTTCAATAAATCCTTTGGTTTTATGTCCAAATTTACGTCTTGTTTTAATTCCGTCATAATTTTTCCTCCTGGTATCTGTCGGGTAATATTTGTAATGCAAAGGAATCTGCTTCGTTGCTCGCTTCGACAGCTTCTTTTCTCTTTCTATCCCGCGCCTCATACTCAGCCGCCTCCTTTACTGCCTTCTCAAACTCTTCCTCCGATATGTCAAAACCAGATGGGAGGGTAATGTGCTGCTCTTTTCCAGTTTCGAGGTCTTTTGCAGATACATTTGCGATGCCGTCTACATCAATATCAAAAGTAACCTCAATCTGCGGAACACCGCGGCGCGCAGGTGAGATACCATCCAGGCGGAATCCTCCAAGGAATTTGTTATCCTTTGCAAAGGTTCTCTCACCTTGTACAACATGAATGTCTACTGCGGTCTGATTATCCGATGCGGTAGAGAATACTTGACTCTTCTTGACCGGGAGGAGAGTATTTCTCTCAATCAGTCTGGTGGCAAGGCCGCCCTTGGTCTCAATAGACAGTGACAGCGGGGTTTCACCCAACACTTGGATTTCACCTGCCTCTGTATCTCCTGCCGGCCTACCACTCTGGTCAGAGCTGTCTGGCAGGGTAATGTGCTGCTCCTTTCCGGTTCCCAGGTCTTTTGCAGATACATTTATGGTACTGTCTCCATCCATTTCAAGAGTAATCTCAATCTCCGGGACACCGCGGCGTGCAGGCGGGATACCATCCAGGCGGAAACGTCCGAGGCGCAGGTTCTCCTTTGCGAACTGTCCTTCCCCTTGTACTATGTTAATGTCTACTGCGGTCTGGTTATCCGCTACAGTGGTGAATACAAGGCTCCTCTTGGTCGGGAATGTGGTATTTCTCTCGATCAGTCTGGTCGCAATACCACCCTTGGTCTCGATGGACAGGGACAGCGGGGTTGCATCCAACAGTAAGATTTCACCTGCGCCTGCATCTCCTGCCAGCCTACCACCCAGAATGGAAGCTCCGCTTGCAACACACTCATCCGGATGCAGGGTCTTGCTGGCCTCCTTTCCGATCAGCTGTCTCACCTTATCCTGAACTGCCAGGATATGGGTGGAACCGCCTACCAAAAGTACCTGCGAAATGTCTGCATTGGTAACTCCCGCATCCTGCATTGCGTTCTGTACCGGAACTGCCGTTCTCTCTACCAGGTCATGGGTCAGTTCGTCAAATTTTGCTCTGGTTAAGTTCGTGTCAAAATGCTTCGGCCCCTCTACGGTTGCTGTGATGAACGGAAGGTTAATATTGGTGATGGCTGCATAAGACAGCTCTTTCTTTGCCTTCTCTGCTGCTTCCTTCAATCTCTGAAGCGCCATCTTATCATCCGAGAGGTCTACGCCCTCTGCTTTCTTAAACTCGTCTATCATCCACTGGGTAATTCTTTCATCGAAATCATCTCCCCCCAGATGGGTATCTCCACTGGTTGCCATAACATCGACTACGCCGTCTCCAATATTGACAATGGACACACTGAAATTACCGCCTCCTAAATCGTATACCAGGGTCACCTGCTCTTTCTCATTGTCCAGAGCGTATGCCAAAGCTGCGGCTGTCGGCTCGCTGATGATACGCTTTACATCAAGACCGGCCATCTTCCCTGCATCCCTGGTTGCCTGGCGCTGTGCGTCGTTAAAGTAAGCAGGGACGGTGATAACTGCCCCCGTCACACTTTCCCCCAGATAGCTCTCTGCATCTGCCTTTAACTTCCGGAGCACCATTGCAGAAATCTGCTGCGGAGAATACTGCTTGTCATCAATCGTAACTATATAATCGGTTCCCATATGTCTCTTGATGGAAGAGATGGTTCTCTTTGCATTGGTAACCGCCTGACGCTTTGCCGGCTCACCTACCAGGCACTCACCTGTCTTTGTGAATGCCACAATGGACGGTGTGGTTCTTGCTCCTTCCTGGTTTGCAATAACGGTCGGCTTTCCATTTTCCATAACGGACACGCAGCTGTTTGTAGTTCCCAAGTCAATACCAATCATCTTTCCCATGGTTTACTTCCTCTTCTTCCAAACTTCCCATAAGCTTTTGCGCTGCAAAGTTTTCTATTCCAAAATATTTCTTTGATAAAATTCTCCTTTTCTGCAAATAATAGTTCCGGTACAGACATTTCGCAGATTGTGCACGTCTGCGAAAAAAGACCGCTATCCATTATTGTGACTGGATTCCTTTAATCGCCCCTACCCAGAACCTGACCATGAAGCCTTACGTAAAACGCGCACAGGCTGTCTGCATACCTGCGCTTGGCGTCCATGGACGGATGCACATAATAATTCAGGGTGATCTTCACACTGGAATGTCCCAACATCTCGCTCAGGGATTTGACATCCGTTCCACCCTCTATACTGTTAGTGGCATACGTATGGCGCAGCATATGGAAATTTTTATAAGCTACGCCCGCCTCTTTTAAGATCATTTTGTAATGGTTCTGCAGGGTTCTGGGATCAAGCGGCTTATCACCGCCAAATACATAATCTTTTCCGTTCCGATAACCCGTAAGCAGTCCAGTAATGGCATCCTGCAACGGGATTTCCCGTTTTGAATTGCCGCTTTTCGGAGTGGCTTCTACCAAGGCTGTTTTGGCGGCAGAGCTTTCCACATAAAGCCTCTGGACAGTCCTTCTTACAGTGAGTGTTTTATTTGCAAAATCAATGTCTGACCATTTTAAACCGCACAATTCCCCCAGCCTAAGCCCTGTAAACAGGCATAACAGAACTGCCAGACTGAAACGGTCCATATTGGCATATAGGACGGAAAGCAGACTTGCCTGTTCGGACTTTGTAAATGCCTCTGCCTTATTTGCATATATCGCCGCGGCATTCCTTTTTATTTTAGGCAGTTCTGTGTCATACCTTTCTGACGCATATTGCAAAATTCCGTTTAATACGCAAAATATACTTTTTTGTATGCTTCCTGACGCAGTCTTGTCGAATGGCAGCTTTTGCTTTATAAGCTTTTCTGTAATCATTCCCAACGGGATATTTCCTATTGCTTCTTTGAGACGGCTGTGATATATAAATCCGTATTTTTCATAGGTAGATTGTTTCTGCCTTGATTTTACCGTGGCAAGCCATTCCTCAGCCGCCGCTCCAAAGGTTATACCTGAGAATACAGCGTTTTTCTGATCAAACATATCATTGGCAGCAGATTCTCTTCCATCTCTAAAAAGTGCATCCGTGCGTTTTTTCTTTACTTCCTCGTATGTGTGTCCATATATGGAATGGCAAATCTTTTTCCCTTTTTCCTCATTGTATGCCATATAGCGCGCTTCCCAGCGCCCATCGCTGCGTTTCCGAATGTTTTCTCCATGTCTGCCCATTCTTTTACCTCCAACTTTTCCAATGTTTTTGACCACTTATTTGACCCCCAAAGGTATAATCTGTTGAAATTCCTCTATTGAAATTATCGGATTGTACATTTTCCCACATGCCAATTCACATACACACCGACAAATATCTATATAAACCGACAAAAATCGGTTGTGCTGCTCAAAAACCAATGCTATACTAATTATAGTTAATGCAAAATGGTGTACTGGCACTGGAAATTTCCTGTTTCGCAGACGTGCACAATCTGCGAAACAGACGTCCGTCGTCCTGCTTTCTTTCCTATTTACTTTAATCATCATTCCCCCATACCGGGAGTTTTTTGACATCAAAAAAGCAACCGCACCGACCAAGGGTTAGGTTGCTTTTTTAAACTATTTCCCTATCATAATTTTAATAGAGTATTGCGTGTTTCAGCGTCGTATTTTTCCAGTGCATAGCGAAACGCAACACGCGGCATAACTGTGTGGCGGTTGATTAAGTATTCCTTCACGGTTTCCGGCTCAATTTGTGAATAACATTTTAGCATCCACCCATAGCCCTTTAATACAAGCTCATGCTCGTCACATATAAGCGCATCGGAAATCACGAATGGAGAAATACCATTATAATCGTTATGAAGAATCACAGGGATCA
Source organism: uncultured Acetatifactor sp. (assembly GCA_947584035.1). Lineage (GTDB taxonomy): Bacteria > Bacillota > Clostridia > Lachnospirales > Lachnospiraceae > Acetatifactor. Next base: position 4,326 of record CANPWJ010000061.1, read on the forward strand.
AAACCACCGCAGAAGCCCGACGTACCCAAAAATCTTCGTCTTTCGTCCATTCAAGGATCGATGAAAACAGTTCCTTGCGACTCCTCAACAATTCTCCAAACGCATGGGTGCAGAAATCGTCGCAGTCACTCCATCCACGCACATACCTTTTCAGCCATCCGAAAAACGTCCCGTATCGTGTTCAAAGAAAACTTCCTTCTGGCGTATAACCGCCGGTGATTTCAATGACGTTTCCATCTGGGTCGCGCAAACAGAAAAACCAATAGGGACTGCCCGCGTTTATATATCGTATTTCCGTCATATCATGTGCGATGTGGAGTTTCTTGACGCGCTCATATTCCTTTCTCAAATCTGGCGTACTCAAGTTGATGACTATTTTCCCGCTGTTTTGTTTTTCCGTTATCGCCACATAGTCATCATAGAGCGGGACAAAATCTCCGGCCAGTTCTACCTGATCCGGATGCTCCGCATCAAATTTTCCATTGAGCAGACAGAGGCAAAGACTGCCGACATTGAAAATTGCAAAGCGCGTCTTATTCTGGGCCGAAACATCCTTTTCCAAAAGCTGTTTATAAAAAGATACCGATTGATCAAAGTCGCGTACCACCAGGTATATCCATCCTGTTTCAAGCATGTTCGTTTCTCCATACAAAAGTAAAATCTCAAACAGCCATCTGTTTCACGGGCCTGTCCATCATCTCGTTACGCAGCAGGACAAGCCTTCTAGCATTCCCCTCTGGCATTCCACCCGCTATCCGCTGCTCTATCTGACATCGCAGTACCTTTGAAGGATTTCCCGGAAGCCCTCATCCCCAAAGGACAGGATCCGCTTCCGCAAAATTTCATCTCCCTCCGTCCGCTCCAGATCCAGTCCATGCTGTAACAGCATTTCTAAGAGGATCGCGTTCTTTTCATTGATGCTTCCTAAGGCGCTCAAGATAGGAGAAAAGCCACGATTATCTGTAATATTCGCATCTGCGCCTAACTCCAGCAGAATCGAAACCGCCTCCACAGAATGTACCTGACACGCCATATGAAGATAAGATGTCCCATGGGAATCCTGAAAATCAGGATTGGCAACTTTCCTTAAGTCTTTAAAAACATCCTCCTCTTTTTCTAAGCCCACCTTAAGATGCGCTAAGCGGTAAAACATTTCATCTCTGCCCAATCGGTCCTTCTTATTTTGATCTGTATTCATCCTTCTCCGCCTTCCGGACGATCAACCGGCCCTCAGCCGCTTTGCCGTCTCGACTGCTATGTTCAGCTGCGCTTGGATCTTCTCCGCGTCCTGCAAAATTGCTTTCTCCTCATCCTATCCAACCACCATCGCCTGATGCCGGCCAGCCCGATAGAGCCAAAGGTCAAATTTTTTATGATTCATGTGCAAGCGGCATCGCATGGAGGTCATTACGGATTGATGAAATATCTTCGTTACTATTTCCACCTGTTCCACATCCTTCAGATCCATGTACTGAAATCCAAGAGGACGAAAGGTCATAAGGCCGATCAAATATCCGCTCGCACAATCAATAAAATACGATTCCGGAAGAAAAAAGTCGGCGCGAAATCCGATCCCATATATCTTTTTCTGATCCGCTAATTTGGATAATCTTTCCTGAAAGGAACGAGGATATTGATAATACAACCAATAGGTCAAGGCAAACCATGCCGGCAGCGTTGCCAATCTTATAACGGTCGGAACTCCCCATTGTACGCCGGCTTCCGTACCCATCGCACATAAAACGGCAGTTACCAGCAGATATCCTATTAGGAAGATCACGCTCACTCTCTTCATTTTCCCATCCCTCTGTGGCCATTCCCGGACATGCTTTTATTACATTGTCCCGACAGCCGGCCACACAACGATCCGCCGCTATTCTGCTTTCATACAGGCAAAATAATCCACACCCACGTAAACGATTTTACCATTCTGGACGGCAAATCCGATCCCTTCGCCCCAATCGCCCTCCCCTTCAACGACATAGGCGATTTCATCCTCCCTGCTCAGCATATTGACATACAGCGTCGTAAACCAACAATGCTTCAAAATAGCAACGGCATGATCCGGATCCGGCAGCTCCAGCTCCCCCTCCGCTCCGATCTCTTTCACACAGTCTATGATCCCCTGACAGATCTCTCGGATCTGAGCCTCCGAAAGGCCGTTGAATTCCTCCACGCATTTTTCGGCGCACTCCGCCAATGCGGGACTCTTCGCACCAATACTCAATTCGTCACTGTCCTCATCGTTGTGAAAAAAACGGCTCTGAAACACCCCTTCGCAAAAGCCCTCCTCCTGATGCAGCCATTTAATCTGATTTTTTGTCTTTTTCTTCCCGAATTGCATTGTCGCTTTTTCCTTTCCTCTGTTCCTTCTATCGTTCCAGACTGTCTCCCCGGATAGCGGAAGCGTCTCCTTCAAAGGGATTCCCGCCTATAAAGAAAGGGCCGTCGCTTTAACGAATGAAGCTTCGTGAAGCGGCAGCCCCTTTTCTCATCTCTGTCCGAGTGAACAAACGCAGAGCGCTGCGCCGCCGTTTATACCAGGCGGACCGTCTCTCTTGCGATCGCAAGCTCCTCGTTGGTGGGAATCACCATCACGGTAGTCTTGCTGTCGGGAGTGGTGATCACCACGTCCTCACCTCTCTTGTGGTTTGCCTCCTCGTCGATGGTCACACCCAGATAGCCCAGGTACTCGCACACCCAGCTGCGGACCAGAGCGGCGTTCTCACCGATGCCGGCGGTAAAGCAGATCACATCCACACCGTTCATAGCGGCCACGTAGGAGCCGATATATTTCGCCACCCGGTAGCAGTAGGTCTTAAGCGTGCGGGTCGCGTTGGCGTTGCCCTTGTTGTGCTCCGCCTCCAGATCGCGGAAGTCGGAGGAAAGGTTGTCGGACAGTCCCTGGACGCCGGATTTCTTATTCAGGATCGTCATAATGTCATCGATGCTCTTGCCCTCCTTGTGAGCGATAAACTCGATGATGGCGGGATCCATATCGCCGGAACGGGTGCCCATGATCAGGCCCTCCAGAGGAGTCAGGCCCATGGAGGTGTCCACACACTTGCCGTTCTTCACAGCGGATACGCTGGCACCGTTCCCCAGGTGGCAGACAATGATCTTCAGATCCTCATACTTCTTTCCCAGATCCTCGGCCGCCTTCTTGGAGACAAAGGAATGGCTGGTGCCGTGGAAGCCGTATCTGCGGATCTTGTATTTCTGATAATACTCATAGGGAAGGCCATACATGTACGCCTCCTCGGGCATGGTCTGATGGAACGCGGTGTCAAATACGCCCACCATAGGGGTGTTGGGCATCAGGGCCTTGCAGGCGTTGATGCCGATCAGGTTGGCCGGATTGTGCAGGGGCGCAAGGTCGTTGCACTCCTCGATCGCCTTCATCACCTCGTCGGTGATCACAGTGGATGCGGCAAACTTCTCGCCGCCATGTACGATGCGGTGTCCTACCGCGCCGATCTCGTCCAGGCTCTTTACCACGCCGGTCTTGGGATTGGTCAGAGCGTCCAGCACCAGACGGATCGCCTCGGTATGATCCGGCATGGGTGTCACCTTGACCTCCTTCTCACCGCCCTCGGGAGAATAGGTGATCTGGCTGCCCTCGATGCCGATCCTCTCACAGAGCCCTTTTGCGATGCACTGTTCGGTATCGGAGTTGATTAACTGAAACTTCAAAGAAGAACTTCCACAGTTGATGACTAAAATGTTCATGGGACTTACTTCCTTTCTACCTTAGATTTTATAGCTAACTTAACGCTTGCGTCCCTTCGTGCTAAGCACAAAGCCCGCTTTTAACGCTTGCGTCCCTTCGTGCTAAGCACGAAGCCTCATTCGCTCCGGCACATACGTGCCTCCGCTCATGTCGGGCGCTCGTCAAGCATACATTTTGTCATGCAAGCATGAAAAATGTATGTTTGACTCGCTGCTTACGCAAGCTGTGCCTGTACGGCGGTGATGGCCACAACGCCGACGATATCCTGCCAGGAGCAGCCGCGGGACAGATCGTTCACGGGCTTGGCGATCCCCTGGAGCATCGGGCCATATGCCTCTGCGCCGCCCAGTCTCTGCACCAGCTTGTAGCCGATGTTTCCGGCGTCCAGGTTCGGGAAGATCAGGATGTTTGCCATGCCGGCCACCGGGCTTCCGGGGGACTTGGACTTGGCCACGCTGGGAACCAGCGCCGCATCCAGCTGCAGCTCGCCGTCCAGAACCAGATGAGGATACTGCTCCTTGGCGATGCGGGTGGCTTCCACCACCTTATCCACCATCGCGTGCTTCGCGCTTCCCTTGGTGGAATGGCTCAGCATGGCGATCACAGGCTTGGGCCCTACCAGGGACTTGAAGCTTCTGGAGGAGGAATCCGCGATGGCGGCCAGCTCCTCCGCGGTGGGATCCTGATTCAGGCCGCAGTCCGCAAAGAGGAAGGTCCCGTTCTCACCCATATCCTTAAACTGCGTATCCATAACGAAAAATGCGGAGACAAGCTTTACGCCGGGAGCGGTTTTCAGGATCTGCAGGGCAGGTCTCAATGTATCCGCGGTAGAATGGCACGCTCCGGCTACCATGCCGTCCGCGTCGTTTGCCTTCACCATCACAATACCAAAGGTAAGGTTGTCCTTTAAGAGGATCTCGCGCGCCTGCTCCTCCGTCATACCCTTTGCTTTTCTGGTCTCATACAGAAGATTTACATACTCCTCCAGCTTGGGAGTCGTCTTGGGATTGATGATCGTCGCTCTGTCCAGGTCGATTTCCAACCATCCGGCACCATCCATAATCTTCTCTTCGTCGCCGATCAGAATAATCTTCGCGATATTTTCTTCCATCAGCCTCGCTGCTGCCAGAAGCGTTCTCTTGTCCGTTGTCTCGGGCAGTACGATTGTTTTTTTGTCGAGCTTCGCTCTCTCCTTAATCAGATCAATGTAGGACATACCTGTTCTCCTTTCCGGCGGTTCGACCGCTTACCCTTTTTTGCCCGCAGGAAGCACATTCCGCGCACGCCGCCGCGCCTCCTCCGATGCGTCGTTTGTCGTTTTGTACTTAACAAACTGGATTATCTATATTATACTAAATACAAGGGGAAGAAACAAGGCAAAATATTCCTTTTGTCACAGATTTTTTTCATATTCGGAAAAGACTTTTTGAGAGGTTCCACCCTGCGGAAAGGGGGTTTGGTCCATGAGAGTCAACGGCATCATCGCGGAGTACAATCCGTTCCACAACGGCCATAAACAGCACCTGGAGCGCGCCAGAGAGCGCAACCAGGCCGACTACACCGTCATCGCCATGAGCGGCAGCTTCGTACAGCGGGGCGCCCCTGCGCTTCTGGACAAATACCGCCGGGCGCAGATGGCGCCCTCCTGCGGGGCCGACCTGGCCCTTCTGGACAAGCTCGGGGTGGTGACCCATCTGTGCTTCGGCAGCGAGTGCGGGGATCTGGAAACGCTCCGCCGGATCGCTGAGATCTTTCTGCGGGAACCGGACTCCTTCCGCAAGGCCCTGCTCCTCATGCTGCGCGAGGGGCACACCTACCCCAACGCCCGCACCTGGGCCCTGCTCCAGTACGACCCCTCTCTCAGCGCCTCCAAAGACATCCTCTCCATGCCGAACAACATTCTGGGAATCGAATACATCAAGGCGCTGCTGCGCCGCGGAAGCCGCATCCTGCCAGACACCACCCGGCGGGTGGGCGCGGATTACCACGACCGGCGGCTGGGCAGCCATCAAAGCTCCGCCCTGGCCATCCGTCAGGCGGTGCTTTCCAGCCGGGATCACACGTTTTTGAAGGATCAGCTGCCCCAGGAAGCTTACCCCATCGTCCAGGACGCCCTGCGCCGGTCCCTCTATCTGGACAGCGACGATCTCTCCGCCCTGCTGCTCTGCAAGCTCCTGGCGGAGCGGGAAAGGGGCTTTACCCAGTATCTGGATGTGTCCAGAGAGCTCTCGGACCGCATCTGCGGACAGCTCTACCGCTTTGAAAGCTACAACCGCTTCTGCGACCTGTTAAAGACCAAGGATATGACCTACACCCGCATCAGCCGGAGTCTGCTCCACATCCTGTTGGATATCCGGCAGGAGACCCTGGAGGAATACCGCTCGCTGGACTATGTCCCCTACGCGCGGGTCCTGGGGTTTCGAAGGAGCGCCGCGCCGCTTCTCACCGCCATCAAGGCGCACTCCTCCATCCCGCTGATCACCAAGCTGGCGGACGCGGAAAAACAACTGGAGCCCCTCCCGCTGCGTATGCTGCGGGAAGAGCTCCGGATCAGCGAGATCTACACCG
>CANPWJ010000062.1 GCA_947584035.1 uncultured Acetatifactor sp.
GATCCGCACCTCCTACTTTATAGCCCCATTTACCTTCATCATCTTGTGCAAATTGCAGACCGCCCATATTATTATATAACTCTTTAACCGGCAGCGCCCCGGCGATCATATCCTCCTTCGTGTTGGCGGTGATCTCCTCTTTGCTGTCTAAGATCTTCCCTTTCAGTTCCGTTGTACCCTTCTCCAGTTCCTTATCCTTTGCCTTCAGTTCCGTTGTACTCTTCTCCAGCTCCTGATCCTTTGCTTTCAGCTGAGTATCCTGCTCTTCCAGAGCCACGATTCTTTCCTCAACCGTGTTGCCCGCATTAGTAAAGATCACGTCTGCCTCTGAATGCGGATAAAGCACATTTCCGTCCTTGTCCTGCAGTTCTGCAGGTATATACCTTCCTGCCATGTTATTCTCCTTTCTGCCGTTTTCTTATGGCGTAAAACACTCCATCCTTACGTTCTATCTCATTCTCAGGTTCCAGAATGACAAGATTTTGGAGCACCGCTTTATATGGATTTTCATCCTTCTCCCCAGCCGTCCGCTCTGTACCGGCCTTATCTACTGCGTACACTGTAAGTTCTTTTCTGGGATCTTCCGTACCATGTATATAACGCTCGAAAAACAGGATGATCAGCCCCCGCTGCTTTGTCACCAGTGCATACAGGCTACCCTCCGTGCGCTGTGCCGGCGGTTTATACGTGGTCTCCGTCATCACCACAAACGGGTTATCCGCCTCCCGGAAAGTATTGGGCTTAAGATCCTCCAGCCACTTTTTGATCCGCCCCATCAGTTCATTGACGGTTTCCCCGCTCTGCAGGGGCTCCCGTTCCTGTGCGGCCGCGAAGACAGCCGCGAAGTCATATGCATGCCTTTCATCCGCAGCGTCCCGCTCCCGGATCTTTGTCACCCGATCCGTCCCCGGCAGCGTCTCAAACAGGATCGTATCCTTCCGGTCAAGCCGCTCGGCCGGCCCGATCCGCACGCGCGGAAGGGCTTCGAATTGATCCTGGATATCCTTTCGGTATTCCTCAAACTCCTCCAGGTGCTCATAGAAGTACTTCTTGCGCAGGAAATCATTCACGGAAAAGTCAAAGGAAACATTCTGTGCATTGTCTATCTTCATGCCGATGTGGTACTGGTATTCCACTTCCTTTTCCGTGATCGGCGGTATCCGGTCCCCATACGGATCCTGTCCGATGACGATGAGCGTTTCCGCGCCGCTGATGTCCCTGGCATACAGGCCGATCTGCCGAAGGATATATTCCTGCTCCCATTCCAGATTGGTCAGCACGCATACGATCTGGGTGTATTCCCCTTCCGCCCTGACCTCATCGATCTGCATCTGCTGCATGGGTTCCAGCACCTCCGGCTGCAGCTCTGGACGCACTGCATTCCCGGCGCCTGTCATGGCCTTCGTAAAGTGCAGCTCCATTTCCCCAGCGTTTACTCTTGCAAGGCAGGCCCTTCCCGCATCAGTCAGGTAAAACTGCATCCTCCACCACTCCTCTCACGATACAGATATAACCTCCTGCAATGCCCATATACAGCCCTGCGGACGCCCGCCGGATCAGGAGGTTGATGAATTTGTAATTCAGATGCGCCGGACGTGCGGCATATACCGCATCGTCTGCGATGTCAAAGGCATCCACCAGCTGCTCCGTGTTGACATAGATATCAAAGCAGTATTCCTCCGGATGCTCCACGATCTTCACCTGATCCGCAGACATCACCTGCAGCACAAGGTTTTCCAGCATCCGTACGGTGGCCGGCGGGTTGCTGTTGAGCTTCGCAAGCAGCCTCGCCCGCCGCTGGGATCCCGAAAGCACCGGATTCCTCTGCAGGCCGAATTCGTCCTCCCAATCATCCAGGGACCACGTGGCCGTTTTGATATAAAACTGTCTGATGATGTCCGTCAGGGCGTCGGCCATTCGATCGATCTCCGGCTGCTCCGCGCCGAACAGCTCCGCCATCTCCCGCATCCGCGCCACAAAGGGCGGCACACTTTTACATAACATCGCTCTCTTCCCTCGCTGTTACCACGACCTGTCCGGCGACCGGGAACTGCCTCGTCTCCAGCTGCAGGCTTTTCGTCCCGCCATTGATCTCGCAGCTCTCCACATCCAGCACACCCGGGCAGTCGAAGACCATGTCCACCGTACCAAGATAGGATATGATGCGCCCCTGGAAGGCCACCTGATCACAGAATGCTGCCAGCAGAGGCTCCAGACTGCTCCTGACGGATCCGTCCGTATACCCTTTGGCTGTCACGACGGATACGGTGATATCTATCGTCAGCGCCTCCGCCCCGAGCACCTGCACGTCAGCCCCAATAGGGCGTACCTCTTCGATGTGCTTCGCGACCTCCTGCAGCAGCTGCTCAGATGCCGCCGTATTCCCCTCCGCTATGATGACCACGTCCACGGTCCCATTCCCTCTGGCAAGGGGAAATACCCGTACCTTGCTGACCCCGGAGACCTCTTTTGCCCACTGGATATAATGCGCCGCATTTCCGGAGGTTGCCGGTGTCCGGATATGCTCCAGGGTCCTATCCCGCAGGACATCATCCGGTTCCGTGTCATAACCCCCGTATGCGTCCTCCGGATTGGTCACTTTTGTGATCCGGCTGGCAGATGCCTGCGTGATGCTGCCAGCCGGTACATTGCCGATGGATCCGATCTGGGTGCAGACTGCTCTGACGCTTTTCGGGATCCCCTCCTGCAGCCAGAACGCCCCCTGGATCAGGAACGATACATCGCCCGCATATGCCAGTATCCCTTCATATTCCCCCGGCTCTCCTGTGACCTCCAGTATGGCCTCCGCATAGGTGGCCTCCCTGCGCGTAATGCCGTAATCGCTGCACGCCCTGTCCAGGTTCTCCCCTGCAGCGGTTTCCACAAATGCCTGCGGCAGGATGTTCTCGATGTCCTCGCTGTAGATCCGCGCCAGCTCGTTGGCCACGGCCTGCAGGTTGTCCGCTGTCCAGGTCCCTTCCCGCCGGTCCGCCTCCGTCACGAGACGGGCTTTCATCCGGTCAAGGATACCGATAAATGTGTTGTCACTCATTGTATATCTCGCTTTCATGGGTAAACCGGCCATATACCGTTGTTACCGTGAAGCTCACCGTCATCACGGATCCCGTGTGGGAAAAGGAAAAATCAGTCAGCTCCTGGATATACGGATTGACCATCAGGGCCTCCGTGATATATCTTTTTGCCTCGCTTTCCGTGATCTGTCTGGAGTTGGAAAACCCGATGACATCCTCCAGTTCTGAGCCGTAATCGTGGCTGTAAGCCGGCCAAACAAACCGCTTTGACAGCAGGGCTTTATAGATCCATATCTGCAGTGCCTCATCCTTTTCCACAAGGTACGGAAGCCCTCCCCGGCGCTTCAGCCGGTTCTCCTCCCTGTCATATGCCAGTTCCCGGAAGATGGGAAGCTGGGCCGAAGGATCCGCCTGCAGTTCCGGCACGGCGGAAGTAAATGGGAAGATACTGCTCATATCGGCACCACCTTTCCAATGACCAGGAAGCTGTTTTTGACACGCTGCACTAGCACCAGGTCCCCGGGCTTGACCCGCTGTCCCTCGTACATCTCCCGGATCCACTGCTTCAGCGCGTCCGATATCTGTTCTTCCTCCGCCAGGATACCCGCCAGTTCTTCATCCCGGTCTGATTTCGTGATCTCATTGCAGTAGATATGATCGGCGATCGGCACGCCGTTGACCACGATCGCAAGGGGATCTACGCTGGACACGACCGCACGGCACATCTCATAGTTGTTGGCCTTTCCCCCCTGCCTCGCCATCATTGATACCAACCTCGCAAAAGGATCTCCCTGCGCCATTATGCCACCTCCCCGAACCGCAGGCCCAGCGTTATGGTATGCTCTGCGTTGGCAAAGCTGTGCTCATCGGATATGATCACAAACCTTCCCCTGATCTTTGTGCCCGCTTTTTCCACTATCACCGCCCGGCCCGTCACAAAGGCCGTCCCGCCAACGGCACTGACCTTTCCCGAGTTCTCAAAGCCCTTCAGCAGCTTCGCCGCCTCATCCTGCGGGTTTTTCGCGTCCCCTGCTGCCTTGTAAAAGTCCTGCACGGCGCCAAACTCCGACAATCCGTTACCCACCTCCCCGACAGGCTGGTCCGCGGCGTCCAGGATGATGACCCGGTTTACCATGTTCTCCAGGCTGCTTTTGTAGGCAGCATCTGTGATCCGGTCATCCCCGGTGAGCGTCCCCGCGAGGATCTGTCCGTACTGCTCCACGCAGAGAGCCATCCCTTCCATGTAGATATGGGCATCGCTCCCTTCATAAGCCTCGGCAATGCCCTGGTACGCGGTCTTTTCCCCCGTGCTGACGATCTCCGCTTCTCCGCCCGGATCATAAAGATCCCCGCATGGGATCCCAAGATATGTGCAGATCTGCCCGGCGACCTCCGCCGGACTGCCCTTAAAAACGCCGCAGATCTTATTGCGCAGATACCAGGCGTAATCATAGGCTGTATTGGACGCCGTTGCGCTGCTCTCCGATGATTCCTCCGAAAGGACGATCCCATCAAACAGCACTCCCTCTCCCTCGTCAGACAGGATCAGGCGGTCGCCGTTTTGGACGGATATGCTGCTCACGTTGGGATCCTGCGGCGCACGCAGATAACTGATCACAGCTTTTCTCGCCATCTGGTTCTCATCCCCTGACCATTTGACGGTTTCTATGTACTTTGATCAGTCCGTGCCGTTTATGCTCACATTCATCCCGGTACCGTCAGCCTTTCCCCGCCAGACAGACGGTCGCTGTCCATCCCGTTGGCCTGTGCGATCTCCTTCCAGCGGCTCCCGTCATCAAAGATACGGCGTGCGATATCCCACAGGGTATCCCCGGCCACCGCAGTGATGGTCTTGGGCACCTCCCGGGACGTCCCCCGGCTGCAGATGCCGGTCTCCGTATACCGCCGCACCCAGCTTGCCACCGGCTGTGTGTTCAGATCCCGGCTTTCCACAAAGCTCCAGTCCACATAGATATCCTGCTGGCCTTCCTTATAGGTTTCTCCCATGCTGGAGATGGTGAACTTCGCATTGACGTCCGTCCCGGATATGATCAGCTGCACCGGGCGCTTCCCGTTCTTCGCCTTTTTCAGGGACAGGATAATGCTTTCCGGGGCTGTCCCGGACCGGTTGAAGTGGCTCCCTGCATCCGGCAGGAAAGTGGACACAGAGACCCGTATCAGTCCCCGGTTCCCCTGTACGTTGAACTCGCCGATGTTGAGCAGGTCAACCGTCTTATCCCGGCTGCCCTGGCTCACGCTCAGTTCCTTCGGGTTCACATCCAGTTCGAATTTCCCGTCGTCCGTCACGATGGCGATCACCCTAGTATTGGCCATCACTGGTTATCCTCCGCTTCCTCACACAGCCTGACAAATTCCTCCGCCACTTTCCTGACATCAGCTTCCTCCCGGATCTCCATGTGCTGGACTGTGATGTTCACCTGCCGTCCGGATGCCGTTCCTTCAGATGCCCCGTTGGACAGGATCTGCGTCCCCGCAGGCAGCTTCATCAGCTCCGGGCCGTGTTCACCCACCTGTGTCCAGCCGCCGGAGAAGAACGGTGTCCCGGTAGCGTTCGCGGCCACCGTCCCGCCGCCGCTGTCAGTTCCGCCGCCGAAGAAGCTGCGGACCTTCCCGACGGCCTCCGCCGCCTTGCTGATCCCGCTGCCGATCCCCTCGATGATCGGGCCGATCACGGACCAGACGGCTTCAATAACGCTCTGAACATAAGGAAAGGCCCAGCCAATGGCATCCGCCAGCAGCCCCGCGCCCTCCAGGACAAGATCCAGGATCGGGCCCGCCACTGACCAGGCTGCCTTCAGCGCACCGCTGATCGCTGGACCGGCTGCGGAAAAGATCTGCTGCAGCAGCCCCGTTTTCGCGCCTATGCTCCCAAAGACGGAGGATATCTTCCCGCCCAGATCCGAGATGATCTGTGACGCCACCGGCATGACCTGCGCGATCACGCCGCTCACGCCGGAAAAAATGGCTGCAGTCGGCGGGATCGCCGCCGCTACCACCCCGGCAAGGCCCGTGACTGCGGGCCCCGCCGCCGGCAGGGAGGCCAGGTTGTCACGCAGAGTCTGCAGCGCCGGCATCGCCTGCGAAACGGCGCTGCCGAACATCCCGCCGACCTGCGACGCCACCGGTGCCCACTGCTGCACAAGGCCCGCAAGTCCACCGGCCAGCCGGCCGATGAGCGGGGCCGTCCTGTCGATGACGCCGCCCAGCACGCCCGTAATCTCCGGCATCTTATCCAGCAGGGACTCCATTGCCGACTGCACATAGGGCAGCGCCTGTTCTCCCAGGCTGGTGAGCATGACGCTCCCGGCGTTCTTCAGCTTCGCCGCCATTGCGGATACGGAAGCCGTCTGGGTGTCAAACGCTTTCTGTGTTGCCCCGGCCGCCTCCTCCATGGCAGCGGTCTTTTCCGCAAAGTTCTCCGCCTGAGCGCCCGTCAGGGCAAGCACGGCGTTCTTCGCCTCTACGCTGGAAAAGAGGTTCGCGAAAGCGACCTCATCCCCATTTACCTGGCCTTTGAGCTTTGTAAGTATCCCGCCAAGCCCTTCGCTCTCCAGCGCTGCGGCGCCGGAAGCATAGCCCATCTTTTTCAGGGTCTTCTCCATCTCCGCAGATGGAGACAGGAAAGACTGCATCGCGGCCTTCAGCTGGGTCGTCACTTCGCTGGTGCTGCCGGTCACGCCGGTAAGCGTGGACATCGCGCCGAACAGTTCTTCCTGGCTGACCTTAAGCGTCGCCGCCAGCGGGATGACCTGTCCCATGCTGGAGGCCAGCTCCGGGAAGCTGGTCTGTCCGAGCTTCACCGTCATAAAGGCCAGGTCGGAGGCCTTCTGCAGCGCGGCTGCGGATGTATCCCCGTACCCCTTTGTGACGGCGGAGAGCATGTTGACGGAATCCGTCGTGGTGGCATTTCCCGCCTTGGCCGCTTTTGCCGCGATCTCAAGCTGCTTTACGGATTCGCTGCTCTCCCCGAAGGCGGAAACGACCTGGTACAGGCCGTCCGTCAGGTCCGATGTGGCCGCGCCCGTATCGATGGACACCTGCTTCAGCTGCCCGGACATCTCCTGCAGCTTGCCCTTCACATCGCCGTCCAGCAGCGTCCCCACGTTCTGCATCTGGGACTGATAATCAGCCGCCTTCGTAAGCGCCGCACCGGAGGCCACCGTGACGGCCGTGAACGCCGCGGCCGTCCCTACCAGTGCTGCCTTGCCGACAGCCTTCGCGGCCTGTGCCGCACCTTTGACCGTCAGCTGCACTACCTTGCTGCTCTTGACCTTGTCCAGTACGCCTCCGAACTTCTTTACCTTCTCGATCGCAAGTTCCGTCTTCGCCTTTATCTCTACCGTTTTCTTCGTGATGGGTTCCAGCTTCTTTTTGACGCCCTCGATCGCCTGGTAGGCCGATGAATTCTTTATTTTAAGCTCTTTCGCCTCCAGTTTTTGTTTTTCCAGCTTCTCCAGCTGTTTTTTGGCCTTATCGACCTCCCCGCGGTATGCGGAGGTGGATTCCCTGGCCTGCTTCATCACGCCGGATACATTGTCCTTTATGGATAAGACCGCGCCAAAGACTTCGGCCACCTACATCCACCTCATTTCTTCCCTATCAGCAGGGATGCCGCCTCCAGTACGGCATCCCTGACCATCTCCCGTTCCTCTTCCCTGTTGAGTTCCGCGATGGCCTGCCAGACGCTGCGTTCCGCGGGGGAAAGCGCAAGGATCTCCTCGGGCCTGTATCCGTGCCTCATCCAGTAACCGGCAAGCCACATCAGGCGGGACTCTTTCAGGAGTTTTTTAACTCTTCGCTTTCTTTTACGACCTCGATCCCGGGATCCCCGGAAAGTCCGGACAGCTCCAGCACCTTTCCCGCCAGGAAAGCGCGTTCTACTCCGGAAAAGATCTCTGTGATCTTATACTCCTGGCCGGGGGCCAGCACCCCCTGCTCTACCAGCAGCTTTGCGCTCTCCTGCAGCGTGGGGGATGCCATATAGATCATATAGCGGTCCTGTTCGATCCCGTTCTCAAACGTCTCCGAGCACTCCATAAGTTCCGTATCCGATATCGCACGGATCTCGATCTCCATGTTGTCCATGCTGGCGACACGCAGCCGGAGCGTGCGTTTCTTCTTGCGCTCCTCCATACGCTGGGCCGCCTTCCTGGCGAAGGCTGTAAATATCACGTTCCCCTGCATTTTTCTCCTCCTTTTTACAGTTCATTGACCGCATCCAGGCTGATCATGTCCGACGGAGTAAAGACAAAGGGGTATTCCTTCTTGGATACCGACCCCTTCTCCCACTCGAAGCCAAACTCCGACAAGGCCACGTTGCCGATCTGCCAGCGTTCCGTCTGTGCGCCTGCAGCGTCCGGATCCTTCAGCTTCGCGATCATCACGCCCCTGGGGTCCTCCCCGCGGCTGATCGCCCTGCGGACGTCCTCAAAGCGCGTATAGGTATGCAGGACGGAAAGCGTCCCTTCTCCCTTCTGCCCCGTGACCTTGGTGTCCACATCGATGCCGGTCTGCACCTCTTCCCGGTTCACGGTCACCTTCACTGTGATCTTGTTCGCTTCCAGGATCCGGAGCCCGTTGAACCAGATCTCCGCCCACGTCCCGCTCAAATGCCGGTTCCCCTGTATCTGCTTCATTTCACATCATCCTCCCGTTTACATGTATACCTTCAGCTCCAGATCCTCCATGGCGTCCAGGAACCTGCAGGATCCCGTCAGGAACAGCCAGGATCCAGTATTGGCCTCCTTCAGCTCCTGATCCGTCATATCCGCCGTATCCACGCCGTGGGATTCCAGATATTCCCGGTTGCCCTCCGCGTCCACTTCCACCTGGTTGTCCGCCCCGCCGTCCAGCACAGAATCCGCCAGGGATGCAAGATAGCTGTTGACCGCCCCAACGAACATCTGTTTATTGTCGTAGCTGTTGACGACCTTTCCAACATAGGCATCCTCAAAGGTCGAGTAGATATCGTGGCGGAGCACATCCATCCCCTCCACGATCTTGATCTTCTTGCAGTCCTCCGGGGCCTCCGCGGTGACGGTGGTCAGGCTGGTAACGCCGCGGCCCAGCTTATACTTTTCCCCGTCGAATACCACCACCAGCTTTCCGGCGTCCACGGCTGCGTCCGCATCCTCCTGCAGGGCGCAGTCCACCACCTCATCCAGCACATAATAGGTGCAGCTCTGCGTCAGCGGCAGTCCGGCAAGGATCCCGGCGATCCGGCAGCAGTACTGCGCGGCGGTATACTCTTTCGTGTTCCCGTCCTCTTCCAGCACGGTCACACGCTCCGTGGCGAAATTGACGACATGCATATCGTTCGCTTCGCAGGAGGGCAGGACGGCCTTTGCCTTTTTCCCTTTTTCATGGACCGCCTTGAGGAAACCCGTAAAAGCTTCCTTGTCCTTCTCCGTATAGCCGGGCCAGACCACATAGTCTATGTCGAGGGGCTTCAGCTCCTCCAGCGTCCCGGCCAGATCGTCTTCCTCCACTTTCTTTAACAGGCGTACGGCAAAGACCCACTGCGGTTCCCCGGTAAACGCCATTTTAAACAGCTTTAAATTCTCGCTGTCCCAATCCTCCGCCTTTACCTCGCCCCAGCGCCGGTAAGGCGTCAGGAACTGTTCCTTCGTCTCATCCTTCAGGATCACGGCCACGACGCCGCGGCTCCCGCGCCGGATGGCGCTGCTTGCCTTGCGCTCGAAAGCGATCCTGATCTCAGGCATTCCCATTCTTTTACCTCCATTCCACCCGCAGCTCCTCCGCCGCAGGTCCTGTCTCTTCTTTCCCCGCGTCCGTAAAACGCAACGTGAACATGTAGTGCCCGATATCATCCGTGATATCCATCTGACCGTCGCAGGTAAAGGCCCGGTCCCCGATCCGGAAAAACGGCCGGAAGATCCCGTCCAGCTGCTCCAGCATCCCATAGATCTCCCGATTGGATGTCACGAGCTGCACCATATAGGCGATGTCCACCAGGATCTCCTTGTCCGTATGGCTCCCGGCGGCCGCCGTGCCATAGCTCAGCGGCTCCAGCTGCACATGCAGCAGCGGCTTTCCTCCGGACTGCGTGACCTCTTCGCCCGTGATATTTTCCACATCGACATTTTCGCGCAGCAGTCGGATGATCCCACCCCTGATCTCTTCCAGCGTCATGACCGTCATCCTTTCATCTTTCCGGAAAGCTCATCCATCATCGCCTGCAGGTCATCCGGCATGTAATGCTCCTGATAAGCCGCGAGCCCCTTTTCCAGCATGTGCTTCCCCTGCTTATAGCCGACCGTGCGGCCCGCGCCGTCCACGATCCGGTGGCCGTTGTTGACCGGCGCCGCATAGTCGGCGTCATCCTCCAGGATGATCCTGACATCCTTCGTACCGGCCTCCACACGGCTCCTCCAGCGGCGCCGGAGATTTCCGGTTATGATGGGCGTCCTGCGCTTGATCTCGCGCACGGCCTTCTGTCCCATCCTTTCCGCATGCTTCCTTACGATCCCGCCCTCCCAGGCATTCAGTCCGCGCTCAAAGGCACGCTCCAGATCCTCCAGGCTCTTCATGCCAGCCCCTCCACGGTAAA
>CANPWJ010000063.1 GCA_947584035.1 uncultured Acetatifactor sp.
GGCGCTGGGGGAGGATACTCTGCTGCACAGCCTGACGGGGCGCTATTTGTGGTTTCTGCTGGAGATCTATCCGCAGACGGAGGAGACGGTGGAGATCGGGGACTTCGCGGTATTTTTCCAGGCGGAGAGCTGGATGAATTATCTGCCGGAGATCTATCGAAGGGAGATGGGAAATGATTCCTTTCTGGATCGATACCTTGCGGTATACCAGTCCCTCTATGACGACATATCCTGGCAGGTGCGGGAGTTTGTCCGGCATCTGGATCCCAGGACGGCCGATCCGGAGTTTTTGAAATGGCTGGCCTCCTGGATGGGGATCGAAGAGACCTACATGTGGACGGAAAAACAGCTTCGCTATCTGCTGGAGCATGTGATGGAGTTTTACGAGGCCCGGGGAACCAAAAGGGGAATTGAACTGTTCGTGGAGCTGTATACGGGCGAACCGCCGTTTGTCATAGAATGGCAGGACTGGGAGGACTTTGGAGGGGAGTACGGCAGACTGTTGAAAAGCCTGTACGTGGACGACCCGGAAAGCTTCACGGTTCTGGTGAGAGAAGAATGTATTCCCACCTACAAGGAGCATCAGGCGCTCCTGCGCGTGATCGAACAGATCAAGCCGGTACAGATGGAGCTGCACCTGATCGTGCTGGAGCCTTATATTTTTGCCGGGGGATACTCGTATCTGGGTGTCAACAGCGTCCTGGGGCAGTATGAGAGATCCCTGCTGGACGCAAACAGCAAACTGGAATTCACTACTTTGCAGGAGGTTTAAAGGATGAAGAACACAAAGTATTTCCCCTTTGAGAGAAACAATTATTTTTACGGAAAGCTGCTCTCGGTGGATGATTTCCGGCTGGAACAGAAGTATGGGAACGATAAGCGGCGTATGCTGAACCGCTTCCTGTACGGGACCGGGGTTGTAACCGGCATGAATGTAATGGGTGTGGACGACTCCACCGTGCTGGTGGAGAGTGGGCTGGCCCTGGACTGCTACGGAAGGGAGATCGTCATTGACGAGCCGGTGGCGCGCAAGCTGCAGATGCTGGAAGGATTTTCCGATTATGAGGAGGACCGCAATACGGGCTATCTCTATCTCTGTGTGGCCTATGACGAGGAAGAGATCCAGGCGGTGCACAGTATCAGCAACAGCGGACAGAAAGGGAATGTCTCTTATAATAAGATCCGGGAAGGATACCGGCTGTACCTGACCAGGAATGAGCCGGAGCCGGAGTACCTGTCCCACCGGAACCTCTCCGAGAACGCGCAGGTGATCTTCTGGGACAAAGGGATCCGGGTAAGCCAGAGTATGCCGAAGTTTGCCAGAGGCAAGGACCGCGTGGAGCTTCGGCTCCAGATCGAAAACATGGGGCAGCAGGAGCATTTCGCTTTTTCCTATGAGCTGGATCTGAAATGTCTGACCTATGAGGGCCAGAACCGGCTGTCCGTGTCCTTCGACGAGCTGCTGATGGAGAAGGCGGGCCGCTATACCGTGTCCTATCAGCTGGACACACTGGGAGTGACGGGGACACAGGCGTCGGCCACGCTGGTGCCTGACAGCTTTATCCTGCGGATCGGCCAGAATCAGACCGTGGAAAAGGCGGAGGGAAGCGCGGTCGTCCAGATAGGCGCCGTGGACGAAAAGACGGCGGTGCGGCGCGACTATTATGAGAAGGGTATGGATCAGATGCTGAAGGACAACGGCTGCCAGAATCTGTACCTGGCCAAGATCTCCCTGCTGCGGGCAGGAGATTCCGTTGTGATCAATGAAATTGAAAAAATGCCCTTTCAGCAGTACATAGCCAGCAGTTACCTGGAGGACACCCTGATCCGGCTGCTGGAGCGGGACAGACCCGGTCAGGGCGGTCCGGGGGATACGCTGGGAGAGACCGGGGATTCGAAGGGCAGAGAGACGTTCGGGATCGGCATTTCGGAGGGCGTGGAGGAGATCGAGCTGGGAGTCGGCTCCGGCAAGGGCAGGAAGCTGTTCAGCAGAGAGATCTCCCACGGGCTTGGGATCGGACGCACCACGATCATCCTGGGACTGGAAGGGAATTCCCCCAAGGAGGAATATTTCGGAGATGCCGGCGTCTTTGGCGGCGCCGTTCCCAGGGTGGAGCTGGCGGCCAAAACGGACGCCCAGAGAGGGACCTTTGTGATCGGGGTCCAGGTGACCGCCTCCACGCCGCAGGAGAGGATCCGGGTCCATTGGACCGCCCTGCGGGACCGCCGCGAGATTTTGAGCGAGCAGAAGGAGCGGAGAATCTTTATCCGGCCGAATGTGCTCAATCTGCACACGCGGGAAAGCTATTACCTGGAGGCGGTGTGCAGCAATATGAACGAGACGGGGATCCTGTGGCAGGTGAAGGACAACGGCGGAACCATAGACGCCAACGGCATGTATACGGCGCCCAACGCGGCCGGCGTGTATGAGGTGACGGCTGTCAGCGAGGCTTATCCGGAGGTAAAGGCATCCATCTTTGTGATCGTCAGAGAATAACATTGGGAAGAGAAGGAAGCTGTATGGTTATTCAGAATGTGAACAGAAATTACGAGGTGATACGCCAGCTGGACAGCACGGGAAAAATGGAGGAATACCTGTGCCTGGAGCAGCGGACCGGGGAGAATTATCTGCTGGTAAAGGTGTCGGACAGCACGGTGGCGAAGCATTTCACCCTGTTTTTGGAGGAAAAGATCAAGGGCAGCCAGTTTCCGGACTATCTGGAATGTTTCCGGCAGAATAAAAGCCTTTACGCGGTCTTTACCTACAGTCCGGCTCCCTCGCTGGAGGAAAAGCTGGCCCGGGAGAACTGCGGCAGGAAGGAACGGGCGGAGATCGCGCGCAAGCTGCTGGAGCAGATCCTGCTGCGCAATCCCCATCCGTATTTCCTGAAATGCGCGCTCCGGACGGATCTGGTCACCGTTTCTAAGAGCATGGAGGTCTCCTGGAACTATCAGCTGACCAACGAGAAATCCTTTGTCTCCTGTCCTTTGGAGCTGGCGTTTGAGCAGCTGTACCAGATCTTCGCGGTCCTGTTCCGGGTAGAGATTGCCCGGAAATCTTATCCGCTGCTGGACCGTTATCTTGAAGATCTGGCAGGGGGGAGGATTTCCGCCTATCTGGAGCTGTACGAGAGATTCATGCCCGTGTACCGGGATCTGTGCGCGCAGGAGCAGGAGGAGCGGACGCCGCAGACCTTTCTGTTCCGGCTGTGGGAGCGGGTGAAAAAGCTGCTGGGCTTTTTGAAAAAGGTTCTGATGGTGGTCCTGCTGGTGGCGGCGGTGCTGTACGTGGTGTACTGCTTTCAGGACACCAGCGGCTCCAGAGTGGCACAGCAGACGATCCGGCAGATCGGTGATGTGGAGATCCGGTAAGAGAAACGATCAAAAAAAGCGGGACTTCCGCGACGGGAGAATATCATGCGGCTACCAAGCAGTTTTAATGTAAAAAACAGTATATTGTACGGCGTTAAAAGGATCGTGCGGGCCGTCAGCGCACCGCTGCAGATCCTGTACCGCAAGCTGGTCCGTATCTTCAGCCCCACCACCATTGTGGGAAAGGTCAGCGGGGACGTTAAAAAGCAGATCAAACAGATCGGGGAGAAGCCGGCCTCTCTGAAGGGATATTATGCCATCGGGGAAAAGTATGTGGCCAAGAAGCTGGTGTATGTGCTGGCGCTGCTTCTGATTTTGACACCGCTGATCCTGCTGCGCTTCGTGTATCCCTGGGTGCAGTCCCATTTCCTGACCAGGACCATGGTGATCAATTCGCAGGATATGGACGGCTACAGCGGCAAGGTCCGGCTGGTGGCAGAGGAGGATCCGGAGCTTGTGCTCTTCGTGGGAACGCTGACGGAAGGAAGGATCAACGGCCAGGGGACGCTCTACAGCTACGACGGGAATTTAAGGTACCGGGGAGAGTTTCTGGCGGAACAGTATTCCGGCGCGGGCGAGACCTATTACGCCAACGGGCAGCTGCAGTACAGCGGGCAGTTTTTGGCCAATCAGTATGAGGGGGACGGGAAGCTGTACAACGAGGACGGGACGCTCCTGTACGAAGGCGGATTTTCCCAGGGGATGTACGAGGGGAACGGAAGGAGCTATCAGAACGGGAAGCTGCTCTACCAGGGCGGCTTTGTCCAGAATCTGTATGAAGGGACGGGAACGCTCTATTATGAGGGCGGGGAGGTTAGATACCGGGGCGGCTTCGCCCAGGGCCTGTACGAGGGAGAGGGAACGCTCTATTACGAGAGCGGAGCGGTGGCCTACGAGGGAGAATTTTTTCAGGGAAAGAAGAGCGGCAGCGGAGAGGAATACGATACGTCCGGCCAGCTGATCTACGACGGGGCTTTTTCGCAGGATCAGTATGAGGGGGAGGGAACCCTGTATGAGGACGGGAAGGTCCTGTACCAGGGCGCCTTCCACATGGGCAGCCTGTCGGAGGGCAGCGTGACCCTGCGCTATTCGGACGGGAGTCTGCGCTATGAGGGAACGATCGTAAACGGGCTCTATGACGGCAGCGGCAGACTCTATGACGGCGGGGACCTGATCTATGAGGGAGAATTTAAGGAAGGAAAGTATCACGGGGCCGGGAAGCTGTACCGGGAGGATACGGGCAGCCTGATCTATGACGGAAGCTTCGAGATGGGAACGTATTCCGGAGAGGGGCGTCTGTACGATCCGGAGACGGAGAAGCTTTTGTACGAGGGGAGCTTTTACCAGAATCTTTACGACGGGACGGGGAAGCTCTATGATCCGGAGACCGGGGACCTGATCTACGAGGGCGGCTTCCGCGAGGGCAGCTTCGACGGACAGGGCGTCGTCTATGAAGGGGGGAATCTGCTTTACGAGGGCGGCTTCCTGCTGGGAACCTACAACGGAAAGGGGACGCTTTACAACCCTGTGGACGGGACAGTGGCCTTTGAGGGCATTTTCTATAAAAATGTACCGGCGGCGCCCCCGGAAGCGCCTCCGGAGGAGGACACCGAGGAGTAGCGGAAACGGTTTTGCGCTTCGCGGCGGAGCCGTCCGGAAAACGGCACAAGGAGGAAGGTATGGGTAGTTACACGGTCATAGCGGATGCGGGAAGGGCGCTGGTGCAGCTTCTCCGGAGAGAGATGGTGCCGGAGATCATTCCGAATGAGGACGGGATCGGCCTGGCGTCTCCGGCGGACAGGGGAGACCTGACGCTGTGCATCCATCTGTATGATATGAGCGAGAGCGAGGATTTCCGGCTGAGCGGCATGGTTTCGGACGGGGTGGACAGACAGAAGTTTCCCCCGGTCTACCTGACGCTGTCCTACCTGATCACGGCGTTTTCCGCCAGCGATGTGAAGTTCCGCTCGGAGGAAGAGCACCGGATATTGGGGAAGGTCGTCCAGGTGCTGCGGGATTTTCCGGTATTTGACCCGGAGACTATGGAATTCGGCACCGGAGGCGGGCGCGACGGCATCCGCATGGAGATGAAAAAAATGGAGATGGAAGAAAAGCTGAAGGTGTGGACCTTTCCGAACCTGGCGCATCGGCTGTCCCTGTATTACAAGCTGGGGCCTGTGCCTCTGGAGTCCGCTCGGACGAAGGGCATCCAGCGCGTGAAGGGCGTTGAGTTCAGGGCGGATTACACGTAGCGGTTATTACAGGCGGCAGGGGGTGACAAGATGAGTAATTTTATGACGGTAGGGCTGAAAAGAAGGGTATCGCTGGTGCTGCTCCCCATCGATGATTTCACGGACCGGATCATCACGGGCTCCCAGCTTCGCATGTATACCCTGGAGGGAAACCGCCCTGCCATCCGCAAAAGCGACGGGTACCATGTGTTCTGCGACCTGGAGGGAGAGGAGGCCGGCATCTGTATCGAAGGCCCCCTGTACCAGCGGCAGACGCTGACGCTGCCCGTCAACCGGGAAGCGGTGGACGTCTATCAGGTGCGGATGGTGCCTGGCCCCAGCTATCCCATTCCCCGGGGAGCCACCATCGTAAAGGGAAGGCTGCCGGGGGGCAGCGTGATCCGGCTGTTTTTTCAGGAGCAGAAGAAAAGCTGTAAGCTTTTGTATGATTACGATCCCGGGGAGCAGGGCGGAAGGCTGTCCCTGTTCCAGCCCTTTGAGATGCACCTGGAGGGAAAGACCCTGTGTATCAGCGGCAAGGGTAAGGAGAGGGAGTTTTTCCGGGTGTCGGCCCAGGAGGGAGAGACGTGTCTTTTGGAGCATCCTCTTTCCAGGGCTTACCGCAAGATCGGCACCAGCGTCTATCCGGTCTATGAGACGGCGGCAAAGGAGGACGGAAGCTTTTATCTTCCCATAAGCTCGGTTCCGGAGGATGGGAAGTGCCTCTGTATGCTGCGGGGGACGGACGGCAGCGAGCGGGTGTGTGAAGCGCCCCTGGTTTCCGGAAGAGAAAACTGGATTTCAGAGGAACTGTGGAAGGAGGAGAAATAAGTGGGATTTGGAGTATTCGGAGGGGCGACGCTCATGTGCAGTTTTGGAGCGGCGCCGTCTACGCTGATGGTGCTGCCCACATCGCGGGTGATGGGCAAAATGCCCATGGCGACGATCATGGATCAGGTGCCTTTGGTGAATATCCTGCCCTTTGGGATGTGCAGCTCCATGGCGAATCCTACCGTGGCGGCGGCTACGGCGGCCAAGCTGGGAGTGATGACACCCATGCCCTGTATTCCGGTGGTCACGGCGCCCTGGGCGCCCGGAAGCCCCACGGTCCTGCTGGGGGGAAAGCCCTGCCTGAACAACAGCAGCAAATGTATCTGCAACTGGTGCGGTGTGATCCAAATCCAGAACCCGGGAACGACCAACGTACAGGTAAAATAGTGGGACGGAGGAAAAAGAGATGTGGGCGATCATAATAGAAGCAGAACTTGCACTGTTGGCTTTGGGCCTGTGGGCCTGGGCGATCGTGCTGTCGCGGCAGAAGCGCAGCCTGTCCGAGGCCCTGCAGGAGAGCGAGGAAAAGCGGAAAGAGGCGGACAGCAGAGAGCAGATCTATGAAGCCATGCTTCCGACCAGGCTCTGCGGGCTGTTTCAGGACGGAAAGCTGGAAACGCTGCAGATTGGCGCGGAAAAGAGCGTGAGAGCGGCGGTTCTGTCCGTCAATATCCACGGCTTTGACGCCATTGTCCGGCAGCAGGACGCCGCGGGGATCTTCCGCTTTGTCAATCAGATCCTGAGCCTGGCGGTTCCCTGTATTCTGTACCAGGAGGGCGAGATCGACAAGTTTGTGAACGCCGGGCTCCTGGCGTTTTTCCTGAATTCCCCGGAGCGGGCGCTGAAATCCGCGGTCTCGGTCTGCGAGGCGCTGAATGAAGCGGGGATAAAGGAGGAATACACCATCGGGCTGAGCTATGGGGACGTCAAGATAGGTGTGGCAGGGCATGAAAGGCGGTTTGGGATTATGACCGTTTCCGATACGACAGGGCTGGCAGATTTCCTGCAGGAGCTGGCGCCCAGGTACCGGGCGCGGATCCTGATCACCGGAAGCCTCCGGGAGCAGATACCGGACTTTGAGAAGCATTATAACGGCAGATATCTCGGAAACATTTACTTAAAGGCGGCCGGGGAGACCGAGGCGCTCTATGACGTGTATGACGGGGATGAGGCGGCGGACAAAAACGGGAAGCGCAAGACCAGGCTTCTGTTTGAAAAGGGAGTGGATCTGTTTCAGAAGGGAAAATACTACGACGCGCGGCTGCACTTTATCGAAGTGCTGAAGGCTAACCGGATGGATGGCGCCGCCAAGGAGTATCTGCACCTCTGCGATCAATATTCACAGGCCGTTTCCGGGGGGGAAACACTGGGAAAGGATCTTTCTTATCTGGAAATTTATTGACGATAGGAACAAAGGGCATGAAAACTTCGATTGACGAATTGTTAGCACAGACGGGTGTTCCGTTAAAGGACACCATCTATACCCTGTCGGAGGATCCGGTCAACCGGGCTCCCATCACCGCCGGGAATTTCTTTTGCCTGGAATCATCGGAGAAATGGCAGAAAAATTCCTGGATCCAGAGTCGTTTTCAGGAACGGCTGCGGGAGAAGAAGAGGCAGGATCCCACCTACCAGAGGCTTCTGGAAATGTTGGCGGAGATCAAGGAGGATATCGCGCAGATCAAGGCGAAAGACCCCAAGGGCTATCAGCATATGCCGCAGCTGCACAATCTGCGGGCCGTCAGGCACGGCCTGGAAAGCTCTCTGGAGGAGCTGACCCAGTACTACCAGTCGGAGCTGGGACAGGAGTTCGCTTCGGTCTACGGCATCCATGACCGGAAGCTGCTGGTATATAAAAATACGGTGTGTCTGGGAAGCTTTGCGGATCTGGAGCGCCAGATCCCCGTGTTGCAGAAGGTAGAGCTTGCGTGGCTGCGGAAAATACCGCTTTTGCTCCACCATACGGACACGCTGAAAAAAGCGGTGGAGGAGAAGATCCCCATCGGGCTGGTAGGAGGCCCCTGCCTGTTTGGCGTCTACGAGATGGAAATCGTCGTGCAGCACAGGGACGGACAGTGCTTTTCCTTTGATTTCAGCAGCGGACGGCATTACGACCAGGTGAGGCACAACGCGTATGAATTTGCGGATCATGTGGAACAGTGCGGCGGAGAGATCCAGAGCATCCATTTCCGAAATTGGAAAAGAGGGGTGACCTCTCAGGAGCACGACAGCCTGGAGGTGCTGTTTGCCGTGGGAACCGTGCTGCACGCCAAGGTGGCTATCCCGATTCCGGATCTGTCCTATCTGAAATATCTGTCCACTGTGACGGCATCGCTGGAGCCCTCTTTCCGTGCCGCCGTTCTGGAGGAATTCCGGGTGGAGGCGCACAGGATCGCGGATCTGTATCTGGAGCGGATCGAACAGTTGAAGCGCCGGTATCCGGAGGTGGAGGTGAGGGTGCTTCACGACCGGGACCGGGAGGCCTGTGAGGAATTTTACACCCAGAGGGAGAAATTTTTCCAAAATTCCGGCCTGATCCACAGATTGACGGCAAAGCGGGAAAAGACGGACGCCATCTTCGATTATATTTCCATGCTGGCGCTGCCGTACTATTTCTGGAAAACGCCCCAGGTCGTCCAGATCGACAATCTGGATGAGACCGATTCTTATCGAAAGTGCAAAAAGGTACATAAGGGAGCCTTTGATCTGACAGCGGTATTGTATCCGGAAAAGATCAGTGCCGACGGAGAACTGACGATCTTTAACGCGCCCCTGAAGTATAAAGAGTATACCTAAGACAGATTCAAGGAAAGAGGTGTTGTGTATGAAAGTCCTGAAAAAATTTGGTCGGTACATAACCGGCAGAAAGCTTCGAAAGCTGGATGTAGTGATGCTGCTCCTCCTGCTTTTGGGCGTGTTTGTCTATCAGCGGGAGGGCACGTGGTACTCCCTCCAGCCGCAGCCAGAGATCGCGTTGGTGAATCCCTACCTGGCACAGAGCGACGGCAGAGGACATACCTTTGTCATAGACGATGAGCGGAGCCGGGTGGTGGCAATCAATGCGCAGGGCCAGGTGGACTATCTGCTGAAAAGCAATACGCAGGAAGCGGATTCCTTCTGGTACGCGGAGGATCTGGCCTTCGATGAGCAGGGCAATACCTATCTGCTGGACGCCAGTTGGAGCGAGAGCGGTTCCACGGTGGGCCGGGAATGTATCCTGGTATATGATCCGGAGGGAAACTATGCGGATACCCTGCTGGATATCGTCTATGAGGATGAATTTGTGGATAAACACAAGCTCTTTGCCCTTACCTTTTGGGATAACGCCCTGTTTTACGTGCAGTCGGATCCGGAGGGCTTCACGTTGTCACGGCTGTCCCTGGAGACCGGGGAAACGGAGCAGACTGCCGTTTATGAATATGAAAACGCGTTTAACCTGATCCAGGATTATGCGATCGACGCGGAGCATTCCGCGGTCTATGCGCTGGATAAGCGAGGAAGGATCCTGAAGGGGGCGGACGGGGAGCTGACCACCCTGTATGACACGGCCGGGGATCCGGAGCTTGCGGGAAAGACGGCTCTGTATCGGTTGGATGTGGACGGACAGGGCAGGACCTATCTTGCCGATATCCGGCAAAATATCCTCTACCGCTTCCGGGAGGGGGATGCCACGCTGGAGAATTATCTGGATCAGGGGCAGGTGCTGAGCATCTCCACCGCGGAGACAGCGGAGGGAAATACGGTTCTGGGAATCTGGCTGGACGGCGGCGTCTGGATCCATGCGGCGGACGGGCCGCAGCAGGGAGACGCTTCGGAGCTCCGGGGGGATGTGTTTGCAAAATCTTCCGCTTATCTGCTGCGGGAGACTCTGTTTCAGATTTCGGTCCTGGCGGCATTGGTGGCCCTGCTGTGGCTTCTGGTCCGGATCGTGGGGATCCTGGTTCGGATCCGGGTATCCGATGTCCAGAAAAACGGGATCCTGGCCGCAGGTGCGGCGGCGGTTGTGGCCATTATCATTGTATCGCAGCTGTTAAACCAGTTTGCCGAAGTGTACCGGGAGGAGCTGGTGAGCAAGCTGTATATTCTGGCCCATACGCTGAGCGGCATGGTGGACGGCGACAGCCT
>CANPWJ010000064.1 GCA_947584035.1 uncultured Acetatifactor sp.
GTCATCGACAAGGTGATCCCCGGCGAGGAGCGGATCACCTGCCGCTATGCGGATACGCTGGAAAACGAGCTCGACAAGCTGGAGGGCGAGATGAAGGAGTGGAAGCAGCAGGATGAGGACGTGCTGAGCTACGCATTGTTCCCCCAGGTGGCTACCGATTTCTTCAAATATCGTCAGGCACAGCAGGAAAAGGTGGATATGTCCCAGGCGGACGTAAAGAACGGGGCGTATCCGGTATAAAAACCGAACAGAAAAGCTTTACCACAGACAGCGGCGGATTTCCAGAAGGGGGATCCGCCGCTGTCGGCCGTCTCCCTGCACGGGTCCGGTGCCGGAAAACGGGGAGCCCGTGCGCAGCTGCAGGAAAATCCGCCCTTGCATAAAAGGGGAGAATGTGCTATCCTATTTGCGATGACAAATAGAAGTCTGCGCACTGGGGAAAGGAGAGGGCGTTATGTTTCGATGCAGGAAAGGAATTGTGTTATGGCTGGCGTTGAGCCTTGGCCTGTTTTTGTGCGGCTGCGGAAAAGGAGCAGGGACATCTGGAATGACCATGCGGGAAGCACTGGAGGTCGCGGATGCCCAGGCCCGCCAGTGGCAGGAGGATGCGGTGCTGCTCTCCGTCGCAAGCTCCGACAATGGGGACGCGGAATCCGAGCGGAGCGGGAGAGAGGGAGAGCGGAACTGCTGGCTGTTTTCCTACAAGAGCAATCTCTCTGCCAGGCAGTATTCCTTCTGTGTTTTAAACGGGGAGGTCTGTGAGCCGCAGGAAACGACGATCGCGTACTATGGGCCGATCCCGGAGGAGTGGACTCAGCTGGATTCCGCTGACGCCTATGAACTGGCGGTGGATCGGGGGATGATTGGCGGATCGGATGCGGCATGGGGATATCACTATATGCTGCAGTACGGTCAGGATGCTGAGACCCAGGCGATCATGCCGATCTTTTCCGTGATGGGAAGTGATCAGGACGTAAACGAAATGGTTCTGCATATTGATCCCCGGACTGGAGAGGAGATGGACGTCCAGGTAAAGAGCGGCAGCGATGAAAACGGTTCCGCCCTGTGGGAGACCAAATGGGCCGCGGAGAGGACGGAGGAGATCAATCCAGACTGGATGCTTTCCAGAGAGGAGCTCCAGGAGGAATGGGAAGTCTGGGAAAAATCGGAAGAATATTATATGCTGCCGGAAGAATTCACGGACAACATTATCGTGGGGGAACGTAGCAATCACTTTTCTCCTTATGGTGATGTGACCGCTTATTCGAAAAAGGAATGGAAGGGGATCATGTCCGAGCTTTATCCGGATCGAAACATGTCCGGGATGACCATGCAGGAGGCGTTGGAGATCGCGGATGCCCAGGCCCGCCAGTGGCAAGAGGACGCGGTGCTGCTCTCCGTCGTCAGCTCCGACAAAGAGGATACCGAATCCGAGCAGAATGGAGAAAGGGGAGAGCGGAACTGCTGGCTGTTTTATTATAAGAGCAATCTCAACTCCAAACAATATTCCTTTTATATTTTAAACGGGGAGGTCTGCGAGCCGATGGAGACGGCCTATGGATATTATGGGCCGATTCCGGAGGAATGGATCCAACTGGATTCCGACGACGCTTATGAACTGGCGTTGAATCACGGGATGCTTGGCGGAACGGACTGGGCATGGGGGTATCACTATATGCTGCAGTATTGCCAGGATGCCGAGACCAAGGCGATCATGCCGATACTTTCCGTGCGCGGAAGGGATCGGGACGGAAACGAAATGATCCTGAATATTGATCCCCGGACCGGAGAGGAGACGGACGTCCAGGTAAAGAACGGCTATGACGAAAACGGTTCCTCCCTGTGGGAGACCAGGTGGGCCGCGGAGAGGACGGAGGAGATCAATCCAGACTGGATGCTTTCCAGAGAGGAGCTCCAGGAGAAATGGGAGGTCTGGGAAAAATCGGAAGAATATTATATGCTGCCGGAGGAATTCACGGACAACATTATTGTGGGGGAACGCAGCAATCACTTTTCCCCTTACGGTGACGTGACCGCTTATTCGGAAGAGGAATGGAAGCGGATCATGTCCGAGCTCTATCCGGATCGAAGCTGAGCAGAAATACGCAAAACGGGACGCCAAAACGCGTCCCGTTTTTAAATTACTCTTGACAACACCCCTTCCCACCTACTAAAATAACAAGTGTTATAGATGTAGTCGCGCGCCGGGCACGGCGCTCCAGGGAGGAAGGATTCGGATATGGCCCGCAAAGAGACGATCACCATCGACAAGATTTTGGACACGGCGTTTGCCATGACGCGAGAGGAAGGCTTTTCCAACGTGACGGCCCGGAAGGTGGCCGCCAGGGCGGGATGCTCCACGCAGCCCATCTTCCGGGTGTACCGGAATATGGAGGAGCTGTGGGACGCGGTTTTTTTGAAGGCGGCGGATTTCTTTCAGGATTACTACAGTCTCTATCCCCGGACGGGCAAGACGCCCTTTTCCAACCTGGGAATGGCCTATATCGCGTTTGCGAAGAAGGAGAAGCATCTCTTTGAGCTGCTCTTTGTCTCCGGGAGCACCCGCGGAAAGAGCATGTATGAGCTTTTGAACGGCCCCGGCCAGAATGTGGTGCACGAGGTCGCTCTTGCCCGGGCGGCGGGCTGCAAGGACCCGAGCGAGCTGTTTATGAGAATGTTTATCTTTATTCACGGGGCCGCGTGTATGACGCTGACCGGGGATTACGATCTCTCCGACCGGGAGACGCTGGAGCTTTTGGAGCGTTCTTACCGGGATTTTGTCCAGGGCGGCGCGGTGTGATAGGGAGCGTTGGGGGATATGGAGAGACAGTACGACGTATTGAGCAGGATACAGGAGCGGTTTGACCGCATGAGCAAGGGGCATAAGGTGATCGCCGGCTATATTTTGGAGCACTATGACCAGGCCGTGTTTATGACGGCGGCCCGGCTGGGAGAGACGCTGGGGATCAGCGAATCCACGGTGGTGCGCTTCGCCTCCGGCCTCGGCTACGCGGGCTATCCGGAATTTCAGAAGGCGCTGGAAGAATGTGTGCAGGGAAAGCTGAGCAACATTCAGAAGATGGATGCCAAGTACGGCAGAAGCACCCAGTCGGAGATCCTGACCTCCGTCCTGACGGCGGATATTGAGAAGCTGCAGCACACCATACAGCATTTGGACCCGGCGGCGTTTGAGACGGCGGTCCGGATCATCCTGGAGGCGGAGACCATCTATATCATGGGCCTTCGGAGCAACGAGCCCCTGGCGGAATTCCTCCACTTTTATCTGAATATGATCCGGGGGAACGTGGTGCTCTTAAAGACCACCAGTGTCACGGAGACCTTTGAGCAGATGATCCGCATCGGGGAGCGGGACTGTTTTATCGGGATCAGCTTCCCCCGCTATTCCATGCGGACCCTGAAGGCGATGGAGTTTGCCAATGACCGGAACTCCAAGGTGATCGCCATCACGGACACGGTGCACTCCCCCATGAACCTGTATTCCTCCTGCAACCTGTTCGCCCGAAGCGATATGGTGTCGATCGTGGACTCGCTGGTGGCGCCCCTGAGCGTGATCAACGCGTTGGTGGTGGCGCTCTGCCTGAAGTGCCCCCAGGAGGTCAAGCGGAATCTGGAGACGCTGGAGGAAGCGTGGAACAATTATCAGGTGTACTTAAACGACGAGATCGATTTTATCAACGACGAACCGATCTTAAATTATTCCCTCAGAAGGCAGGATGACGACAGATAGATGAGCAGAGTATTGGTGATCGGCGGCGGCGCGGCCGGGATGATGGCCGCCGTCTCCGCGGCGGAGGCGGGAAATGAGGTCCTCCTGCTGGAAAAAAACGAGAAGCTGGGCAAAAAGCTTTTTATCACCGGCAAGGGGCGCTGTAATGTGACCAACGCGGCGGATCGGGACGGGCTGTTTGCCGGTGTGTGCACCAACGAAAAATTCCTTTACAGCGCCTTCTGCCGGTTTGACAACCGGGCGATGATGGAGTTTCTGGAGCGGGCCGGATGCCCGTTAAAGACGGAGCGTGGAGAGCGGGTATTCCCCGTGTCGGATCACGCTTCGTCCGTGACGGCGGCCCTGCAGAGGGAGCTGAAAAGGCTTGGGGTGCAGGTACGGCTGCGCGCGGAGGTGAAGGAGCTGCTCACCGTGCCGCTGCCGGACCCGGAGGGGACGGAGCGGGGAGAAGCCGCCCCGCAGCGGAAGGGAAAGACAAAGAGCGGGAGGCGGATGCGGTCCGCGTGTGTGGGCGTCCGCCTGGCCACAGGGGAGACCCTGACCTCGGACCGCTGCATTGTGTGCACGGGCGGCTTGTCCTACCCGTCCACCGGCGCCACGGGAGACGGTTATCGTTTCGCCGAGGATACGGGGCATGCGCTGGTGGAGCCCAGGCCGGCGCTGGTGCCCTTTGTGGTGCGGGAGAGCTGGTGCGCGGAGCTGATGGGGCTGTCCCTGCGGAACGTATCCGTCCGCATGACGGACCAAAAGCGAGAGCTGTACCGGGGATTCGGGGAAATGCTCTTTACCCATTTCGGTGTGAGCGGGCCGCTGATCCTGAGCGCCAGCAGCTTTTACAAAAGAAGGACGGGGGGAGAGGTGACGCTTGCCATCGATCTGAAGCCGGCCCTTTCGGAGGAACAGCTGGACCGCAGGATCCTGCGGGATTTTGAGGGACAGAAAAACCGGCAGTTCCAAAATGCCCTGGGCGGGCTCTTCCCCGCCAAACTGGTGCCGGTGATGGTGCGGCTGTCGGGGATCCGCCCGGACAAACCGGTAAACGAGGTGACCAAGGAGGAGCGGAGAAGGCTTCTGGAGCAGACCAAGGGGCTGGTGCTGACGGTCACGGGGACGCGCTCTTTTGACGAGGCCATCATCACGCAGGGAGGAGTCTCCGTGAAGGATGTGGATCCCTCCACCATGGAATCCAGGCTGGTGAGAGGACTGTACTTTGCGGGGGAGGTTTTGGACGTGGACGCCGTGACAGGAGGCTTCAACCTGCAGATCGCCTGGTCCACAGGACATCTGGCGGGCCGGGGCGGATGCGGGTAAGCGCTCTTTTTACAGACAGATTTTCCCGGGGCCGGCGGAAGAGGCTTCGCCCGGGGCAGGAAGGAGAATTCTATGAGCTATAATGTTGCGATAGACGGGCCCGCCGGGGCGGGAAAAAGTACCATCGCCAGGGCGGTGGCCAGACGGAGGAATCT
This sequence comes from uncultured Acetatifactor sp., assembly GCA_947584035.1. Lineage (GTDB taxonomy): Bacteria > Bacillota > Clostridia > Lachnospirales > Lachnospiraceae > Acetatifactor. The sequence continues at coordinate 5,215 of CANPWJ010000064.1, forward strand.
GATTTATGTGGATACGGGTGCCATGTACCGTGCCATGGCGCTCTTTATGCTGCGGGAGCGGGTGGATCCGGGCGACGCGGACGCCGTGGGCAGGAAATGCCAGGAGGCGGACATTACCATCCGCTACGAAAACGGGGAACAGGTGGTGTATCTGAACGGTGAGAACGTGACCCCCCTCCTGCGCACGGAGGAGGTGGGAAACATGGCGTCCCTCACCAGCGCCCAGCCGGCGGTGCGCAGGAAGCTGGTGGAGCTGCAGCAGACGCTGGCAAGGGAGAGCGACTGCATTATGGACGGACGGGATATCGGCACCTGTGTGCTGCCGGACGCGCAGGTCAAGATCTATCTGACCGCCAGCAGCCAGGTGCGCGCCAGGAGAAGATTCGACGAGCTGACGGCCAGGGGGGAGAAGTGCGACCTGGCCCGGATCCGGGCGGATATCGAGGAGCGGGACGATCGGGATATGCACCGGGAAACCTCCCCCCTGCGGCAGGCGGAGGATGCCGTGTTGGTGGACAGCTCGGAGATGACGGTGGAGGAGGTCATCGACAGGATCCTGGAAATTTGTGAAAAATCCCCGCGGTAGGCGCGGGATCTTTGTGAGCGCTGCGGCCATGCGGCCGGGAGATGATGTAGAGGAAACGAACGCTGCAGGGGAAATGCTACAGGAGAAGCGATACAGGAGAAACGATACAGGGCAGACATACAAGGGAGACGATGCGATGGAAGTGCGGCTGGCGGAGTGCGCAGGTTTCTGCTTTGGCGTGAGGCGTGCGGTGGAGACCGTGTATGAGCAGGTACAAACCGGGAAAACTATATATACTTATGGCCCCATCGTCCACAATGAGGAAGTGGTGCGGGATCTGGAGGAGAAGGGAGTCCGCGTGATCGAGGGCCGGGAGGAGCTGCTCCGCTTGGCAGAGGAAGCTGCGGGCCGGGGGGAGGAAACGCCCACCGTGATCATCCGGGCGCACGGCGTACCGAAGGATATATACGATATATTGGACAAAAATAATCTGGAGTATGTGGACGCCACCTGCCCGTTTGTGAAAAAGATCCACCGCATTGTGGAGCGGGAGAGCGAAAAGGGCCGTCATGTGGTCATCGCGGGGGATCCCACCCACCCGGAGGTGGAGGGGATCAGAGGCTGGTGCAGCGGGCCGGTATCCATTGTGGAGACACCTGCGGAAGCCGAAAATCTTGTGTTCTCTCCCGGGGAAACGGTGTGTGTCGTATCTCAAACGACATTTAACTACAATAAATTTCAAGATATGGTTGAAATTTTTCAGAAAAAAGGTTACAATGATGGTGTTGTTAATACGATCTGTAATGCGACAGAAGAGCGACAGCGGTCGGCAAAAGCCATTGCAGCGGAGGCTGACGTTATGATCGTGATAGGAGGTAGGCACAGCTCCAACTCCAGAAAGCTGTACGACATCTGCAGCAGGGAGTGTGCAAACACCTATTTTATACAGACACTGGATGACTTGCGTTTAGAGCTACCTAAAGCTGTTCGACTGGTGGGTATTACTGCGGGGGCTTCCACCCCAAACAAATTAATCGAGGAGGTTCAAAATTATGTCAGAATTAACTTTTGAACAAATGTTGGAAGGGTCATTAAAAACAATACGAACAGGAGAGGTAGTAGAGGGCACAGTCATCGATGTGAAGCCGGAAGAGATCATCTTGAACATCGGCTATAAATCGGACGGAATTTTGACCAAGAACGAATACACCAATGACTCCAGCGTGGATCTGACCACCGTAGCGAAGGTGGGGGACACCATGGAGGTGAAGGTGCTCAAGGTAAACGACGGCGAGGGCCAGGTGCTGCTCACCTACAAGCGCCTTGCAGCCGACCGGGGAAATAAGAGGATCGAGGAAGCCTACAACAACAGGGAAGTCCTGAAGGCGGTTGTCACGCAGGTTCTGGAAGGCGGTCTGAGCGTGGTGGTGGATGAGGTTCGGATCTTCATCCCCGCAAGCCTGGTGTCCGACACCTATGAGCGGGATCTGTCCAAGTATGCCGGGCAGGAGATCGAGTTTGTCATCAGCGAGTACAACCCGAAGAGGAGAAGATACATCGGCGACCGCAGACAGCTGGTTGCAGCCCAGAAGGCGGAGCTTCAGCGGGAGCTGTTCGAGCGCATCAAAGAGGGCGATATTGTGGAGGGCGTTGTCAAGAACGTCACCGATTTCGGCGCGTTTATCGATCTGGGCGGTGCCGACGGTCTGCTTCACATCTCCGAGATGTCCTGGGGAAGAGTGGAGCATCCCAAGAAGGTGTTTAAGGTGGGCGATCAGCTGAAGGTACAGATCAAGGAGATCAACGGCAGCAAGATTGCGCTGTCCTTAAAGTTTGATGATGAGAATCCCTGGAAGAACGCCGCGTCCAAGTATGCGGTGGGGAGCGTAGTGACCGGAAAGGTTGCCAGAATGACGGACTTTGGCGCGTTTGTGGAGCTGGAGCCCGGTGTGGATGCGCTGCTGCATGTGTCCCAGATCGCCAGGGAGCATGTGGAGAAGCCGTCCGATGTGCTGAGCGTGGGCGAGGAAGTGACCGCTAAGGTAGTGGACTTCAACGAGACGGATCACAAGATCTCCCTGAGCATCAAGGCGCTGACGGCCCCGGAGCCCAGGGAGGAGAGCGGAGATGCCGACGCGGATGTAGTCTCCGTGGACATTGATGCGGTTATCGCAGCGGAGAGCGAGGAGTGATCCTTCCCCTAAACTAGACGCAGGACGGTAAGAAGTATGGCATATGATTACGAGTACTTCAAAAGAGAGGTAAGGGCGCTGACATCCATCGATCTGAGCGCTTACAAAGAGAAACAGATGAAGCGCCGTATCGACACGCTGATCACCAAGAACAAGATCGTGGGTTACGATCAGTATGTACAGGCCCTGCGGACGAATCAAGCTCTGTTTGAGGAATTCGTCAACTACATAACCATCAATGTGTCCGAGTTTTACCGCAATCCGGATCAATGGCAGATCCTGGATCAGACCATTCTGCCGGAGCTGATCGGAAAATTTGGAAAGAATCTGAAGGTCTGGAGCGCCGCTTGTTCCACCGGGGACGAACCCTATTCCCTGGTGATGGCGCTGTCCAGGCATATTCCCCTGAACCAGATCCGGATCCTGGCCACCGACCTGGACAAACAGGTGATCGCCAAGGCAAAGACGGGGCTGTACACGGAGAAGAGTATTGCGTCGGTTCCGGAGGATTTTAAAAAGAAGTACTTTACCAAGGTGGGCCCCTCCTACAAGATCGCGGATGAGATCAAGGCGCGGGTGGAATTTAAGGAGCATAACCTGTTGAAGGACGCGTACCCTGCGGACTGTCATCTGATCGTGTGCCGCAACGTGCTGATCTACTTTACGGAGGAAGCCAAGGACGAGGTGTTCCGCAAATTCAACCGGACGCTGGCCCGGGGCGGGGTGCTGTTCATCGGGAGCACGGAGCAGATCATCAATTACAAGGATGTGGGATTCGAGCGGAAGAATTCCTTCTACTATCAGAAGCCGTAGGAATATAAGAGGGCGGAAGCTTTGGTCGATCGCTTCCGCCTTTTTTGTTGTGCTGCTTTCTTTTTCCCGGACGTTTTTTCCTAGAAGGTCGTGACGATCATGGACAGGATGTGGTTCGCGTAGGCGGTAAAGCCCGGGCGGTTGCGCTTCATCTCGTCGGTGAGCTCAAAGAACAGCTCACGGCTCTTGTAATCCCGCTTGAAAAAGGGCTCGAAGAGATAATCCCACTGCGGGAGGTACTGGGAGAATTTCCGGGTGTAGCAGTTGGAGGCCGAAGCCTGTATCCGGTGCTCCCTGTCCACGAAGGTGGCGACGGACTTGTGCAGCGCGATGTCCTCCGCGGGGAGGTAGTAGTAATCCTTGTAGTTGGAGTAAAAGTATTTCAGCTCCTCCTCGTAGATCGGCACCTTCAGCGTCGCCTCGCAGCCGCTTCCGTGAAAATAGCAGTTATTGGCGGAGGCCGACACCGGCTGCGGCAGGGACGTGGGCAGGGTCAGCGTGATCAGAAGCTCCTTTCGGCGTCTGCCGTTGTAGTCCCGGTAGGTGTTGGCCTGTACCTTCCTGGCGCGCACGCTGTCGTTGAACATATCGTAGTAGGCCAGCATGGGCAGCACCTCGAGCATCCCCTTCAGATCGTCCGCGTTGTGAAGGAAGAGGGACTTCTCCGCAAATTCGGAGGGCGTCTTTAGATAGTCGTGGTAAATGCCGATCAGCTCCCCGCCGGAAAACACGTCGGTCCGGTTGATCCCCAGAAATTGCTCCAGGGTCTTTTGCTTGCAGTTGGGGAGCCGCAGGAAGAACTTGTAAGGAGAGATCCGCTTGTACAGGTCGATCCCCTCCAGATGATCGAAGGAGCAGGGGAGGTCATACTGCCCGCACTTCTGCGTGAGGAAAGGCAGATCAAAGTTGTTTCCGTTAAAGTGGATCAGATATCGGTAGGGGGAGGCAAACTGAAAGAAGGCTTTGAGAAGCGCGGTCTCCTCCTTCAGGTTCTCCGCCATCCACTGTATCGTGTGCCATTTCCCGCCCCGGTAATAGGCGCATCCGATCAGGTACAGATAGGAGGATTTGGCGGTAAAGCCGGTGGTCTCTATATCGAGAAATAAGATCTGTTCCAGGGGAGCGATCTGCTCCAAGGGATAGGATATGGAAAACGGTTCCAGGGTTTCTTCTGAAATTCTCATAGGGTTCCTCATTTCCGGGCGCCTTGCCCCACATCTATATTTCTACCAATATTATCATAGCATAAATTTCAAAATTACAGTAGTATTTTGCAAAAAAAAATAGTATATTTAACTTAAGATTTAAGATGTGGGACGGAGACGGTTCCTCGGAAAGGAAGGGAAAGATATGGCCGGTTTTACGTTTGCGGGTGGGATCCATCCCTACGATGGAAAAGGGTTGTCAAAGGATAAGCCCATACGGGATCTTCTGCCCTCCGGGGAGCTGGTGTATCCGCTGATCCAGCACATCGGCGCCCCCGCCAAGGCGGTCGTGGAAAAGGGGGAGCGCGTCCTTGCGGGCCAGAAGATCGCGGAGAGCGGCGGTTTTGTGTCGGCGTCCATCCATGCCTCCGCGTCCGGCAGGGTGAAGGCCATCGAGCCCCGCAGAGTGGTGACGGGCGACCAGGTCCTGAGCATCGTGGTGGAGAACGACGGGGCCTACGAGCGGGTCTTTCACATGCGGCCCAGGCCCCTGGAGAGCATGAGCAGGGAGGAGATCATCGGGGCCGTGCGGGAGGCCGGGATCGTGGGCATGGGGGGAGCCGGCTTCCCGACCCATGTGAAGCTTTCCCCCCGGGAA
>CANPWJ010000065.1 GCA_947584035.1 uncultured Acetatifactor sp.
GCTCTGCCGGATCTCAATGCAGTCCACGCTGCGGACGGTGGACTTTTTCATCCGGGGATTGCTGCAAAAGCCGGCACAGTCGTGCTCCCCCTTCAGGTGCTCCGCCGCCCTCCGCATCCGTTCCACATCCGGCGTTTCCTCCAGCACATACACATACTTCCGGTCAAAGACCGGCTTGGTCTCCCCCACGTAGCAGGTGTAGCGGTAGGTCTTGCCCAGCGCGTTGTAGCGGCTGTGAAAACGCTCTCCCGCACGGCGCACCTCCCGGACGCAGATATCGTCCGGCAGATAGCGGTTCAGGTAGTCCCGGATCCCCTCCTCGGACAGCTCCGTCTCCAGGAACACATTGGCGGTCATGGCCCTGGCATGTACCCCGGCATCCGTCCTGCCGGCCCCGATCACCTCCGCCGGCACTCCCGCCATCCGCGCAAGCACCTTTTCCAGCTTTCCCTGAATGGTCATCTCCGTGCTCGGCTGGCGCTCCCAGCCGTAATAACGGGAACCGTCGTAGGCGATCGTCAGTCTGTAATTTTGCTTCAAGCTCCCGGCCTCCTTCCCACGGCATACGGCCGCACTTTATCTCCTCTCAGAATATTGTACCGAATTTTGTACCTTTTTTCCAGCGGAAAGTGATTGACTTTAGTGCGGCAACTTGCTAATATAGTGACGTAGTACGGGCCGCTTGTCCCGCGCACTTTATTAAAGGAGGAGAACATTATGAAAAAATTATGGGCAATGATGTTGACCGGCGCTATGGTTCTGGGCCTGGCCGCATGTGGTGACACCGCCGCCACAGACGGAAATGTTTCCACGGAGGGAACCGTTCCCGCTTCCACAGCGGAGACCGCAGACACCACCGCGGCAGCCGGTGAGACGCCGACCGCAGGTGACAGCGATATGGCTTACGTCCAGGAGAAGGGTACCCTGGTGGTAGGCATCACCGATTTTGAGCCGATGGATTACCGGGATGCGGAGTCCGGCGACTGGATCGGATTCGACGCGGACATGGCAAAGGCCTTTGCGGAGAGCCTGGGCGTGGATGTGGAGTGTGTGGAGATCGACTGGGACAACAAGGTCATGGAGCTGGATGGAAAAACCATTGACTGCGTGTGGAACGGCATGACCCTGGATGATGAGGTAAAAAGCGCTATGGAGTGCTCCAACGCTTACTGCAACAACGCTCAGGTAGTGGTCCTGCCCGCTGACAAGGCGGATCAGTATCCGGATACGGACAGCCTTACCGGCCTGAATTTTGCCGTGGAGGCAGGAAGCGCCGGTGAGAAGCAGGTGAGCGCGACTCCCTGATGGCTGCCGCCATGGTGGGCGAGGGAACCGGCTATGCGGATCTGACCTATACGGTAAAGCTGAACAGTGAGGAGTACGGCGTCGGCTTCCGCAAGGGTTCCGATCTGGCAGCCGCTCTGAACGACTTCCTTGCCGCCAGCTACGCTGACGGAAGCATGGAGGAGTGCGCTGAGACCTACGGGGTACAGGCAGCTCTGATCGAACAGTGATCTGACATGGGATGACAGCACAGAGAGCGGTCCGCACAGGCAGCACCGCTCTCTGTTTTGTTGAATTGCGCCAGGAGAAATCTTTTAGGAAAGCAGGAGCACCAAATGGAATTGATCATGGAACAGATGCCCATCGTCATACACGCGTTGAACGTGGGCTTTTTACAGACACTGAAATTATTTTTTGTCACGCTGATCGGCGCGATCCCGCTGGGGCTGATCATCGCCTTCGGCTCCATGTCCCGGTTCAGGCCCCTGAGTCTGCTCTGCCGGATCCTGGTCTGGGTCATCCGGGGCACTCCGCTGATGATCCAGCTTCTGATCATCTATTACTTCCCCGGTCTGGTGCTGGGCATCCCCGTCTGGGGAGGGGGAGAGGCAGGGCGCTTTCTGGCGGCTTCGGTCTCCTTCATCATCAATTATGCCTGCTATTTCTCCGAGATCTACCGGGGCGGCATCCAGGGCGTGCCGGTGGGACAGGAGGAGGCAGGGCTGGTGCTGGGCATGACCAGGGTGCAGATCTTCTTTCGGGTGACGCTGCTCCAGATGATCAAACGCATCGTGCCGCCTATGTCCAACGAGATCATCACACTGGTAAAGGATACGTCCCTGGCGCGCATTATCGCGCTCCAGGAGATCATCTGGGCGGGACAGGCGTTCTTAAAGGGCTCCTACGGGATCTCCGGCGCCATCTGGCCGCTGTTCTTCACCGCCGTCTATTATCTGGTCTGCAACGGGATCCTGACCCTGCTGCTGGGGCACCTGGAGAAAAAGCTGAGCTATTTCCGGTAACGGCACAGACCGACCCAAGCGGCATGGTAGAAATGAGGAGATTATGGCAATCTTAGAAGTAGAACACATTGAAAAGACCTTTGAGCACACGGAAGTTTTAAAGGATATCAGCTTCTCCCTGGAGCAGGGACAGGTGCTCTCGATCATCGGCTCCTCCGGAAGCGGCAAGACGACGCTGCTGCGCTGCCTGAACTTTCTGGAGCGGCCGGACAAGGGCGTCATCCGGGTAAACGGCGAGACCTTATTGGACGCCTCCGCCGCCAGGTCATCCGGGGAAGCGGATATCCGCAGAAAACGTCTGCATTTTGGCCTGGTATTCCAATCCTTCAATCTGTTCCCCCAGTACACCGCGCGCCAGAATGTGATGCTGGCAAAGGAGCTTCTGGCAAAGGAGCAGCCCGATTATAAGGCCCGCAAAAAAGAGATCCACCGGGAAATCCAGGCCCAGGCGGAAGCGCTGTTAGAGCAGATGGGCTTAAGCGACCGGATGGACAACTATCCCCACCAGCTCTCCGGAGGACAGTGCCAGCGTGTGGCGATCGCCCGGGCTCTGGATCCAGAGCTTACCGGGGAGGTATTAAAGGTCATAAAGAAGCTGGCGGACGACAACACCACCATGATCATCGTCACCCACGAGATGGCGTTCGCACGGGACGTTGCCAGCCAGGTGATCTTTATGGACGACGGCTACATCCTGGAGCAGGGCACGCCTGACCAGGTCTTTGGGCATCCAAAGGAGGCCCGGACCAGGCAGTTCCTGTCCCGCTATCAGGCGGAAAAGTTTTCATTTTAGGGATTGATTTTTCCGGTGAAATTTGGTTAGCTATTAGATATAGGAACTATCGGAGAACCACAGAATAAGCCGCCGCTTGGGCGGCGCGACAGGAGGAAAAGAGCATATGCAGGAATGGAAACCTATCAAGGAAGGGAAAGTGCGTGAGATCTACGACAACGGCGACAGCCTGATCATGGTGGCCACCGACCGCATCAGCTGTTTCGACGTCATTCTCAACAACGAGGTGACAAAGAAGGGCACTGTTCTGACGCAGATGTCCCGGTTCTGGTTCGATATGACCCAGGATATCATCCCAAACCATATGATCTCCGTGGACGTGAAGGATATGCCGGAGTTTTTCCGGCAGCCCCGGTTCGACGGCAACAGCATGATGTGCCGCAAGCTGGAGATGCTGCCGGTGGAGTGCATCGTCCGCGGCTATATCACCGGCAGCGGCTGGGCCAGCTACCAGAAGGACGGCACCGTGTGCGGCATCCGTCTCCCGGAGGGGCTGCAGGAATCGGACAAGCTTCCGGAGCCCATCTACACCCCTTCCACCAAGGCGGAGATCGGTGACCACGACGAAAACATCTCCTTTGAACAGAGCGTGGAATACCTGGAGAAGCGCTTCCCCGGAAAGGGACAGGCATACGCTGAAAAGCTCCGCGACTATACCATCGCCCTCTACAAAAAATGCGCGGACTACGCCCTGACCCGCGGCATCATTATCGCCGACACGAAATTTGAGTTCGGCCTGGACGAAAACGGAAGGATCGTCCTGGGCGACGAGATGCTGACTCCCGACAGCTCCCGCTTCTGGCCCGCCGAGGGATACGAGCCCGGGCACAGCCAGCCCTCCTTCGACAAACAGTTTGCCCGGGACTGGCTGAAGGCCAACCCGGACAATCACTGGACCCTCCCCCAGGAGATCGTGCAAAAGACCATCGACAAGTATCTGCAGGGTTACGAGCTCCTCACCGGGAAAAAGCTCTCTTAAAAACTCTCTCAAAAAGCTTTCATTAAAGGAAGAACGGATGCAAAAACGCCGGGGGTTGCGATGTGGCATTTGTTTCGTCGTGACCGCCCCGGCGTTTGTTCTGTCAAAAATATTTCTCTGAATCAGAGGCTTCTCGACGTCACAAATTTGCCATCATCTGTTTTCCTCACAGCAGACTCTCCCATACCGCATACCATTCCAGGCAGGCTTCTGTCCATCGATCCCATGCCTCCGCCAGCTCTTCCTCCATATTTTCCTCCATATCTTCCTCTGTATTTTCCTCCGCATCCTCTTCCCAGACGCCGCGTTTCCAGTTCTCCTCCCGGCGCATCTCCGACTGCTGCCACAACTGCTCCACCCGCCGTCTGGCCTCCTCCATGGGTTCCCGCGCCAGCCTGAGCCGCCAGTCCCGGTAGGCGGTCTCCGTGGAGATTTCCCCCAGGAAATGTCGCTCCGCCTTCGGAACCGCCTTCAGTCCGGCCAGCATGGCCTGATCCCTGGCCCGGAGCATAGCGGCCGGCTCCCCGCCGTCCTCCTCTCCCTTTCGCTCCACGTAGTGCAGGTATCCGAAGGGATAGTACATCACCGAGTTTTCCTCAAACACCAGAAGGGCATCCGCCACCTGCCTGAGAAAATACCGGTCATGGGAGATAAAGAGGATCGTCCCCGTATAGGCCCGAAACGCCGACTCCAAAGTCTCCTTCGCGGGGATATCCATGTGGTTGGTGGGCTCGTCCAGCAACAGCAGATTAGGGCGCCCGGTCAAAAGCTCCGCCAGCAGAAGTCTCGCCTTCTCCCCGCCGGATAAGTCCGACACCCGCTTTCCCCCGTCCCTCCCCCGGAAGAGATATCCGGAAAGCGTCTGCCGGGCCTGCTTTTCCGTCAGCGACGGAAAGAGATCCCGAAAGTGCTCCACCACCGTCTTTTCCGAGAGGAGGGCAGCCGCCTGCTGGTCGAAATAGCCGAGCAGCGTGCGGTTCCCCAGCGTGCACTTCCCTCCCAACGGCTCCAAAAGCCCTGCCACCGTCCTGAGGAACGTGCTCTTGCCCGCGCCGTTGTCCCCGATAATGCCGATCTTTTGCCCTCTCCGAACCCGCAGGGACAGCTCCAGCAGAACCTTGTCATAGCCGATCTTTAAATGATCCGCCTCCACCGCCCACTTGCTCCCCGGGACGAGCGGCGCGATCTCCCCCGTAAAAAGGTGCTCCTCCTCTTCCTCCGGCCTGGGCACCCGCTCCATCCGCTCCAAAATGCTCCTGCGGGAGCGGGCAAAGCTGGCCTTCTTCGGCTTGTTCTTAAACTGCTCCACCAGCGCTTCCAGCCGTTTGACCTCCGCCTGCTGCCGTTCGTATGCCTTCCGCTGAAGGGAAAGGTCCCTGCGCTTCTGCTCCCGGTATTCCGTATAATTGCCCGGATACCGCTTCAGCCGGCCGTTCTGCAGCTCATAGACCACCTCCGCCACCCGGTCCAGAAAGAACCGGTCGTGGGACACCATGACCACCGCCCGGTCGTAATGCTTCAAATACCGCTCCAGCCACTCTACCGTCGGCATGTCCAGGTGGTTGGTGGGCTCGTCCAGAAGCAGGATATCCGGCTTCTGCAGCAGCAGACGGATCAGCGAGATCTTTGTCTGCTCCCCGCCGGAAAAGGAGGACAGCCGCCGCCCCTTCTCCTCCTTGGAAAACCCGAAGCCGGTAAACAGCTTATCGTACTCCATCTCATAGGCAAACCGCTCCCTGGAAAAGGGATCCGGATCGGAACACCCCTCCAGCAGCAGCTCCTCCACCGTTTTTTCCTGATCCAGCAGGGGCGTCTGCCGCAGGAACCCGATCTCGGCCTTCCGGGAACCGCTGACCGCCGGGAGCGTCTGACGATCGTCTCGGTCCGTCTCCACCTCTCCGGCGATCAGACGCAGCAGCGTCGTCTTGCCCGCGCCGTTTCGCCCGACCACAGCGATCTTTTCCGTCCCCTTGATTTCAAAGTCAATATGGGAGAGAACGGTCTCCCCACCGACCGAAACCGTCCCATTCACAATCTGATACAACATTCCCTATTTTCCTCCCGAAACCTCCTGCCGATCCGCCCGTTTTCCAGGTCTGCCTGTTTTTCCGGTCCGCCCGCTTTCCAGGTCCTCCCGCTTTCCAGGTCTGCCCGTTTTCCAAGTCCACCCGCTTTCCAGGTCTGCCTGTTTTTCCGGTCTGCCCGTTTTCCAAGTCCACCCGCTTTCCAGGTCTGTCCGTTTTCCCGGCCACCCGCCTTCCAGGTCCTCCCGCTTTCCCGGTCCTTACAATGCTCCCGGATTTTGCGCGTAATACGGGTATACGGATCCGAACACGGCCCACAGGATACAGCCCGCGGCCAACAGACAGAGACACAGCACAACGGCGGACAAAAGCCTGTTCCGCACCAGAGACAGATCCTTCCCGAACCTGCGGGAAAGCCGCTCCCAGACATCGTTGTAAAACCCCTTTTCCATTCCCCGGACTGTGTAATAGGCGAGCGGCAGCAGCGCCGGAAGCAGATACCTTCCCTGGGGCTGATAGTCCGTGGTGTAGGAATACTGGATGCTGAGAAACAGCGGCATCCACATACAGAAGATCAGATTGGCATGGAAAAATACCTCCAGCCCCTTCCGGCCCGGCAGCAGCCCGGTCAGCTTTCCGCATTTTCTCCGCGGGATCAGGACGCAGAGGAGCACGCCGCCAAAAAACAATGCCCGGTAAAAGCGGTAGATCCATGGGGAGAGCGGAATGCTCATGGCTCCAAAGATGCCGATGAAGCTCATTCTGGAAAGCTCCAGGAACGTAGTCTCTCGAAGCATTTCCCAGACCGAATAGCCCCGGTTCTGCCAGGTGACCCGCGTTTCCGGGCTCCATCCGGGCACGGCATAGAGCGCCGCGCAGTCCTCCCGGGCCTTAAGCCCCAGGAAATCTCCGTCATACAGGACCGCGCTGCGGATAAACCACCAGCCGATCCCCACCAGGACCACCGCCGCGATCAGGGATCCCCATTTCAGAAAAGAGCGTCCGTCAAAAGAAGCCTTGCCCTTCTCCCGCCTCATATAGAAGGCCACAAACAGCAGGATGCTGCTCAGAATATAGCCGTAAGCGTTGTAGTAGGACAGGGCGCACAGGATGATCCCTGCCGCCAGGAGCAGAGAGGAGGACAGGCGAAACCCTTCCCGCAGACCGCAGGTCAGAGCGTACAGGATGATGGCGATCGACAGCAGACAGCAGGAATCCGTATTGACATAAGTGTGCATAAAGATCGCCTGTGGAAGAAACGTGACCAGGAACGAAAAAAGCCATGCAAGCCGCCGGTCCGAAAACCACTTTTGCCCAAGCAGCATCACAAATACCGCCATCACCAGGCCAAAGAGAAGATTCACGGAGCGGGCCGTATAGAGCATCACATCCTGCGAATCTGTAAAGATCCCCGCCAGGCGCATGGCATACCCCTGGATGATATAGGGCAGGATCGGCTGGAACGCATAGGAAAATCCGTAGCTGTCGATCCGGATCTCCGGGTCATAGCCGTTGGGCAGGGTGCCATGCTCCGCGATGTACGCGGGGATCAGATAGCGGTTGTTTTCATCGGGCGGGCTGCCAAAGGGCTGCCGCACCAGCAGAGAGATTGTGATCAACAGATAAAGTCCGAAATAGCACACCGCGGCGACCAGGGACTTTTCTTGCTTTCGTCTTTTCATTCCTTGTTTACTCTGTCATCCTTCCCATCGGTTTTCTGGTTTTATTCTTGCCGGAAACCGCCTTTTTTATCGCAGCGCCGGCAGAATCATTCGTAAGGTTATTATACCACACTTCCCTCATCCTGAAAACCATCCCCCGGCGCTCCTCCGCAGATCGACACAACATGAGCGGCCGTCCTATCTCTTTTTCGATACGACGGCCGCTCTACATTTCACTATCCAATTTTTGTTCCTCTTTCTCGGCCCTTCTCCTTTTTGGCCGACTTATTATTGATCAGGCTACCTGCCGTTTTGTCGTAAACCGCACTCTCTGGAAACACTCTGCTTAACCGATCTCTGCGACACCTCTTCTTTGGTTCGCCCTTTTCCTTCTCATATTTGATTAAAGGTTTCAGCTCCTTCGGTTTACGATGTTATATGTGCCATTGGACCCTCCTCCTTCTTTGGCTTTATCACTATGGTTTACAGTTGCCGGATAACATTTGCCTCTATGTCAAATGCTTTAACAAAAGATTTTCGGATGGTGCTTGTTTCTTTTGTTTTTTGTTTCTGTAATTGTATGATAGCACTCATAGATTGACTTTTCAAGTGTTTTTTTATTATTTTTATAAAACTAGCATGTTGCACAATTATTGTCAGACTATTTGTAAATTATGCCCATTATTTGCTGACAGCCGCGCTTTGAAAAACAGAGGAAAAATTGTAGGCCATACAATTTCAGCATTGTATGGCTTCCAGATCAAAGATATAATGCGGACATAACATCCGGAAAGGGAGCCGGAAAGGGAGGAGGGAAACCTATGACGACGGAAACGATGAAAATGAGCAAAATGCTCACTGAAGCGCCCTTAAAAGCCTTGCTGCGTTTTGCGCTTCCGCTTTTGGCAGGCAGCATTTTACAAAATCTCTATCAAGTGATCGACACCATGATCGTGGGCCGGCTGTTGGGAAAAGAAGCGTTATCCGCGGTGGGAAATTCCTATGTTCCCACGCTGGTGGTAAACAGTATTCTGTTGGGCGTCTCTTCCGGAATTTCCATTTTTGTCTCCCAGGCCCACGGCGCGCAGGGGCAGACCGCCGCACGGAAATGGATCGGTCCTGTCCATGCGGTCACCGTTTTGGTCGGCGTAGGCCTTCCCGCACTTGCGCTTCTAAGCGCGGATTGGGTCTTTGGAAAGATGCACGTTCCGGAAACGGCTGCGAAAGCCGCGGGCGATTACTGGAAGATAACCGCGGCGGGGATTCCCTTTTCCGTCCTATACCAGTTCCATTCAGCCGTTCTGCAGGCAAAGGGCAACTCCAGGCTTCCGGTACAGAGCATGGGGTTTTCCTGCGCGATCAATCTTTTTCTGGATCTGCTGTTTGTAGGTGCGCTGGATCTGGGTGTCCGGGGTGCCGCAGGTGCCACCGTTCTTTCACAGGCAGCCGCCGCAGGGATATCGGTCCTCTACCTCTTTCACCTTGACCGAGCGTTTCTCGCGGTTTGCTTCGATCTGCACAGCGCAGCCGCCATTGTAAAGCTGAGCCTGACCGGTATTCTTCAAAACAGTGCCTCCGCCGTAAGCATGTTCTTCCTCCAGGGACTGATCAACCAATACGGTGTGAACGCCATCGCCGCGTACACCTCCGCTTACCGGATCGAAGGGATTCTGACGCTCCCTGCGGCCAGCCTGGGGACGGCGCTGAGCGTTTTTGTCGGCCAAAATATCGGGGCGGGACAGCGCAGCCGCGGTTTCCGTGATCTGGGCCGCGGCTCCTGCTTTCCTGTTCCTGCTGGTGGGCGGGGAACGGGCCGTCATCGAAATGGGCGTAACCTACCTGCGGATCGTCTCCGTTACCTTTCCCTTTTGTGTCAGCCTGTATCTGCTCACCAATTTTCTGCGGGGCATGGGCGAGGTCGCCTATCCCCTGTTCAATACCGCGCTGGAATTAAGCGTTCGGACGATCCTGGCGTTTGTCCTGTCCAAGCACATGGGGTTTGTGGGGATCCTGCTGTGCAGACCCATCAGTTTTGTGATCAGCACCGCCAGCCTTTCCTGCCGCTGCCTCGCCCATAAGCGGCAGCGATAAAACAAAGCCTGTCCGCGCGCTTTTGGGGCAGCTCTACGATTCATCGGTTGCCAAACCGCGGGCCATGCCTTATCCTGTTATTATCTTATATATCTTAATATCTTATATATCTTAATATCTTATAGATCTTATAAATCTTATAGACAGCTTATATCCGGCCGTGCAGGATCCGGAAGAGGAGGAGCGGACAGATGAAACAGATGGAAACAACGGAAAAGACAAAACCAACAAAACCAACAGAACCGACAGAACCAACAGAACCAGCAGAACCGATGGAACCGACAGAACCGGCAGAACCGGCAAAACCAACAGAACCAACAGAACCAGCAGAACCGGTAGAACCGACGGAACCGGCAGAATCGGCAGAACCAACAAAACCGACAAAACCGGCAGAAACCACTGACCACATGGACAGCAAAAAATTCGGAAGCTTCATCGCATCCTTGCGAAAAGAAAAGGGATGGACCCAGGCCGAGCTGGCAAGGCGGTTGAACGTAACCGACAAAGCCGTCTCGCGCTGGGAACGTGGGCTGGGCTTCCCGGACATCGACACACTCAGGCCGCTGGCCGGCGCACTGGGCGTCAGCATCCTGGAGCTCATGCAGTCCGAGCGGGAGCCCCGGGAAGGCATGACGGTCTGTCAGGCAAAGGAAGCGGCGGAGCGCGT
>CANPWJ010000066.1 GCA_947584035.1 uncultured Acetatifactor sp.
GATGGACAGTTTTATCACGACCAAGACGGTAGTGGGGGACGCGGTCACGGTGGGGGATACGATCCTTCTGCCGCTTGTGGACGTATCGTTCGGCGTGGCGGCGACCGCGAAATCCGAGGATAAGAAGAACAGCGGGGGCGGCGGCCTGGGAGGCAGGATCTCGCCGAGCGCCGTGCTTGTCATCCAGAACGGGACCGTGCGGCTGGTCAACATCAAGAACCAGGATACGGTGACCAAGCTTTTGGACATGGTGCCGGATCTGGTGGATAAGTTTACGAAACCAAAGGACCATGAGATGTCCGACGCGGAGGTAGTGGATATCGCTTTCCCGGTGGAGGGTGAAAAGACGGCCGAATAACGGTTCAACGGCTGTGAGGAGCTGCATATAATAGAGAGAAGAACGGCAAAGACGGGTTGCGTCATGCGTAAAATGATTGGTTTGATCGTTTTTTTTATTGCGGTCGGGATGCTTTTGATGATCATCATCCACAATAGGCTGATCGGCCTGATCCTTACTTCTCTGTTATTGTTTGTGGGCTATAACTGCTTCTGTGACGGCTGGTAAGGGGCTATCGCGTTATGATTGATTGGGAAGAGATAATCCGCGCGGAGAGCGTGGAAGAATTAAAAAGTGCGAAGCTTTGGCTCTTTCAGGAAAATATGCGTCTGGAGAATGAGCGCCGGGAGCTGGAGACGGAAAGGAAGGAGCTCTCCGAGTCGAGGGACAAGCTGCAGCGGGAAAGGACCCAATTCCGGGATGAGATGGAGAATCTGAACCGGCGTTCCCTCGTGGAACGGAAGCGGCTGAAGGAGGAGAATCTGTTTTTTGACAAGAAGATGGCGATCCTTCAGGACGGCTTCCGCCATCTGGAGGAGGACCGCAGAAGTCTGGAGCGGGAGAAGAAGAGCTTTGCGGAAGAGAAGCGTCTGCTCTTAGAGCGGGGAGCCGGAGACGGGGATGTGGGGCAGATCCTGTTCCGAAGCGTCAGCAATTCCCTGGGACTGCGCAAGCGCTACCGGGATCTGGTCAAGATCTTTCACCCGGACAACCTGTTCGGGGACGAGGAGCTGTCTCAGCTGATCAACAAGGAATACCTCCGGCGAAAGAGAGAGGACTAAAACCTACAACAAAGAGAGGCAGTTTCCCGCCTCTCTTTCTCATCCTACACCGATCATCTGTTTCAAACCGTTTCGATCAGGCTCTCTCGACCTTGCCGGATCTCAGGCACCGGGTGCAGACATGCAGCTTCTTCGTAGCGCCATTTACCTTGCACTTAATGTTCTGAATATTAGCGTTCCAGATCGCATTACTTCTTCTATGAGAATGGCTTACGTTGTTACCGAAATGAATGCCCTTGCCGCAAATATCACATTTAGCCATCTTGACACCTCCTCAATCTCTGCGCGGACCGTGCGCTTAGTATACTGTTTCCGTTTCCAGAACAAACGAAAAACTCACAACAGTGTTATTCTACCAGAAAAAGTAAATAAAAGCAAGCATTATTATTTCTTTTTTACCTTTTTTTATATTTTTGATTTTAAGGTTTCTTTTTTTCGGGAAAGCTGTTAGAATATAACATATATGTCTGAATTGGTAAAGGAGGTACTACATGAAAGCGTCTGCTATGAATACCCATATGGGGAATATTGTCATTGATAACGAAGTGATCGCTCAGTATGCGGGCAGCGTGGCTGTGGAGTGTTTTGGGATCGTAGGTATGGCCGGCGTCAATGTGAAGGACGGGTTGGTACGCCTCTTAAAGAAAGAGAGCATTACCCGCGGCATCAGCGTCACCCGCCGGAACAACAAGCTTTTTCTGGAATTCCATGTCATCGTGGCTTACGGCGTCAGCATCCTGGCTGTGACGGACAATCTGATCGACAGCGTGAAATATAAGGTGGAAGAGTTTACCGGAATGGAGATAGAGAAGATCAACATCTTTGTAGAAGGTGTAAGAGTGATTGATTAAGGAGGAAAGGATACCGTGGGTTTACAACAAATCGACGCTAAGATGTTTGCAAAGATGTTCTTAGCCGGAGCGAAGAATCTGGAAAATAAAAAAGAGTGGATCAATGAGCTGAATGTGTTCCCCGTTCCGGACGGCGACACGGGCACCAACATGACCATGACGATCATGTCCGCCGCCAGGGAGGTCTCCGCTCTCGGGGAGGACCCTTCCATGGAGGCCCTCTGCAAGGCTGTCTCCAGCGGCTCCCTGCGGGGCGCGAGAGGCAATTCGGGCGTGATCCTTTCCCAGCTGTTCCGCGGTTTTACCAAGCGGATCAAGACGGAGAACGAGCTGACGATCCCGGTTCTGGCGGAGGCATTTGAGAAGGCGGTGGAATCCGCCTACAAGGCCGTTATGAAGCCCAAGGAGGGCACGATCCTGACGGTGGCCAAGGGAGGCGCCGACAAGGCGAAGGAGCTGGCGGAGGACGGTGCGGACGATATGGAAGCATTTCTCGGCGCGGTCATCGAACACGCCAGGTATGTGCTGAGCCAGACCCCGGAGATGCTCCCCGTCCTGAAACAGGCCGGCGTGGTGGATTCCGGCGGACAGGGCCTGGTGGAGGTATTGAGCGGGGCGTTTGACGCCTTCCTGGGGAAGGAGATCGACCTCTCCCTTGCTCCCGCACCCGAAAAGCAGAGCGGGCAGACGGAGAGCTCTCTGGAGGTACAGGCCAAGGCGGAGATCAAATTCGGTTACTGCACCGAGTTTATCATTATGCTGACCAGAAATTTCAATATCAAGACAGAGATGGATTTCAAGGCTTATCTGGAGTCCATCGGCGATTCCATTGTATGTGTGGCAGACGATGACGTGGTGAAGGTGCACGTACATACCAATGACCCCGGTCTTGCGATCCAGAAGGCATTGAAGTATGGCGCGCTTTCCAATATCAAGATCGACAATATGCGTCTGGAGCACCAGGAGAAGCTCTTTAAGATGGCCGGGAAGGCCGGACAGAACGGGCAGGGGTCAGAGGAGATCGCGGAGGAGATCACCGTTTCCTCGGAGCCTCCCAAGCCCTACGGCTTTGTGGCTGTCTCCATGGGGGACGGTGTCAACGAGATCTTCAAAAGCCTGGGAGTGGATCATATCATCGAGGGCGGCCAGACGATGAACCCCAGCACCGCGGATATTCTGGATGCGGTGGAAAAGGTCAATGCCGAGACGGTGTTCCTCCTTCCCAACAATAAGAACATCATTTTGGCGGCGAATCAGGCGGCGGAGCTGATCACCGACAAAACGCTCCTGGTGATCCCCACCAGGACGATCCCCCAGGGGATCACCGCCGTGATCAACTTTGTGCCGGAGCTCTCCGCGGACGAAAATGAGGAGACCATGATCCGGGAGATCGAGAACGTAAAGACCGGGCAGGTGACCTATGCCGTGCGGGACACGGTCATCGACGACAAAGAGATCAAAAAGGACGACTATATGGGCATCGGCGACGGTGGCATCCTCTCCGCGGGGCGGGATGTGACGGAGGTGACGGCCGGGATGCTGGAGCGCATGATCGACGAGGATTCGGAGCTGATCAGCATTTACTACGGCGCAGACGTGACGGAAGAGGCTGCCGAGAGCATCCGTGCGCTGGCGGCGGACCGCTATCCCTCCTGCGATGTGGAGCTGCAGTATGGCGGCCAGCCCATCTACTATTATGTGATCTCAGTGGAATAGCGGAAGCAAAGAAAAGAGGGAGGCAGCGCGGCTGCCTTTTTCTTTTGCCGTACAGCACAGAACGGGAGGTACTTAGATGGATCGATCTACACCTGTTACCGATTTAAAGGGAATCGGTGAAAAGACCGGGCAGCTCTTCCAAAAGATCGGCGTCCGCACCGTGGGGGAGCTACTGGCGCACTATCCGAGAGAATATGAGACCTTTCAGCCGCCGGTTCCCATAGCGGAGGCTTCCCCGGGGCAGGTCTGCGCCGTATACGCGGAGGTAGCTTCCGTGCTCAGGCCCAAAAAGGTGCGCCGCCTGACCATCCTGAGCCTTTCCGTGCGCGACCGTTCCGGCGCTCTGCAGCTGACATTCTTCAATATGCCCTTTTTGAAAAACGTGCTGAAGCCCGGCGGTTTTTATCTGTTCCGCGGCCTGGTCCAGAGCAGAGGGGCGGCCAGAGTCATGGAGCAGCCCAAGCTGTATTCCTATGAGGACTATCGGAAGCAGTGCGGCGTGATGCAGCCCCGCTATGCCCTGACCAAAGGGCTGACCAATCAGGCGGTGCAGAAGGCCGTCCGACAGGCGCTTTCGCTCTATCGCTTTGAGGAGGAGGTCTATCCGGAGGAGCTGCTCTCCCAAAACGATCTGATCTCCCGCAGGGAGGCTTTGAACGCCGTCCACTTTCCGGAGGACCGGGCGGCCCTTCTGCGGGCCCGCCGGAGACTGGTGTTTGACGAATTTTTTGATTTTCTGCTTCTGCTTCGGCAGAACAAGGATCTGTCCGCGGCCCTGCCGAACAGTTACCCCATGTATGAGACGGCCGACACGGTCCGGTTCCTGGAGCAGGTGCCGTTCTCGCTGACCCGGGCCCAGAAGAAGGTGGGGCAGGAGCTGAAGGAGGATCTGGGAAGCCCTTTTTGCATGAACCGGCTGATCCAGGGGGACGTGGGCTCCGGAAAGACGATCGTGGCCCTGTTGGCGCTTTTGATGTGCGCCGCGAACGGCTTCCAGGGGGCGCTCATGGCACCCACGGAGGTCCTTGCCGCCCAACACTATGAGACGGTCTGCGGCTATGTGAAGAAATATCGGCTGGCCTTTTCCCCCGTCCTGCTGGTGGGCTCCATGAGCGCGAAGGACAAGCGGGAGGCCTGTGAGCGGATCGCTTCCGGTGAAGCGAATCTGGTGATCGGCACCCACGCCCTGATTCAGGAGAAGGTCGCTTACCGAAATCTGGCCCTGGTGGTCACGGACGAACAGCACCGCTTCGGCGTGCGCCAGAGGGAGCATCTGGCGGAGAAGGGAAAAGACCCGCATGTGCTCGTAATGAGCGCTACCCCCATACCGCGGACACTGGCCATCATCCTGTACGGGGATCTCCATATCTCCGTCATCGACGAGCTGCCGGCGGATCGTCTGCCCATCAAAAACTGTGTGGTGAACACGTCCTACCGGCCCAAGGCCTACGAATTTATCCGCCGGGAGGTGGCCGCCGGACGACAGGCCTATGTCATCTGTCCCCAGGTGGAGGAGGGGGAGCTGGAGGATGTGGAGAATGTGGTGGATTACACGGAAAGGCTCCGCTCAGCGCTGCCTGCGGATGTGCAGATCGCCTATCTGCACGGGAAGATGCGCCCGCAGGACAAGAACCGGGTCATGGAGGAATTTGCGGCCCGCCACATTGACGTCCTGGTATCCACCACGGTCATCGAGGTGGGGATCAACGTGCCGAACGCCACGGTTATGATGGTGGAGAACGCGGAACGGTTTGGACTGGCTCAGCTTCATCAGCTGAGAGGCCGCGTGGGACGGGGCGAACATCAGAGCTACTGCATTTTCGTCAGCTCCA
The DNA here is from genome assembly GCA_947584035.1 of uncultured Acetatifactor sp. Classification (GTDB taxonomy): domain Bacteria; phylum Bacillota; class Clostridia; order Lachnospirales; family Lachnospiraceae; genus Acetatifactor. Next base: position 5,519 of record CANPWJ010000066.1, read on the forward strand.
GGGAACAGAAGGAGACGATGGAGCGGCTCCAGATCCTGAACCGTTCCAACGACGGTTTCTATATCGCCTCGGAGGATCTGAAGCTCCGGGGCCCGGGAGAGCTCTTCGGCGTCCGGCAGAGCGGGGAATTTTCGTTCGGTCTGGGAGATATCTACACGGATGCCGACGTACTGCAGGCGGCATCCGAGGCGGTGGAGACCGTGCTTGCGGAGGATGGGAGCCTTTCGCTTCCCAAGTACCGCCTCTTAAGGCAGCGTCTGGAGGAGACCTCCGGACAGCAGGGTGTTGACTTTCGCACCATATGACAGTACAATAAAGCTTGCGGTTTTTATACGGCAAAACAGGAAAGAATGAGGAGATGCGTATGGCAGACATAGCGATCGTTACAGACAGCAACAGCGGGATCACACAGTCCCAGGCAAAGGAACTTGGTGTTTTTGTGCTTCCCATGCCCTTTACCATCGGGGGAGAGACTTATTTTGAGGACATCAACCTGACCCAGGAAGAATTTTATGAAAAGCTGCAGTCCGGCGCGGCGATCGCCACCAGCCAGCCCTCCCCGGAATCGGTTATGGAACTTTGGAACCGTCTGCTGAAGGAATACGACGGGATCGTACATATCCCCATGAGTAGCGGGCTTTCCGGCTCCTGTCAGAGCGCCGTTATGCTGGCGGAAGAGTACGGCGGAAGAGTACAGGTGGTAAACAATCAGCGCATCTCCGTGACACAGCGCCAGTCCGCGCTGGACGCGAAGCTTCTGGCGGCAGAGGGAAAAAGCGCCCGGGAGATCAAGGAGCTTTTGGAGGCGGACAAGTTCAACAGCAGCATCTACATCATGCTGGACACCCTGTACTATCTGAAAAAAGGCGGCCGCATCACGCCCGCGGCCGCGGCGGTGGGCACCATGCTCCGCTTAAAGCCCGTGCTGCAGATCCAGGGGGAAAAGCTGGACGCTTTTGCCAAGGCGCGTACCGCCGGCCACGGGAAAAATGTGATGATCCATGCGATCCGGAGCGATATCGAAAACCGCTTCGGCGGACTGACCAGGGAGCAGGGCGTATGGCTCCAGATCGCTTACACCCATGACCGGGAGAACGCTCTGGCCTTCCGGAGAGAGGTGGAGGAGGCGTTTCCGGGCTACCGGGTGGACGTGGTGGATCCGCTGTCCTTAAGCGTCGCTTGCCACATAGGCCCCGGGGCGCTGGCACTGGCCTGCACCAAGAAACTATAATTTTTCCTTTTCTTTCGGAGGAAACTGTGGTATACTAGATGTAGTGCTGAACAAAAGTTCGGACACAAAAGGAGTTTTGGGTTTCATGGCACAAGCAAGCAGTTACGGCGCTTCCAATATCACCGTGCTGGAAGGGCTGGAGGCCGTCCGGAAGCGTCCCGGCATGTACATCGGAAGTGTTTCCACCAAGGGGCTGAATCACCTGATCTATGAGATCATGGACAATTCGGTGGACGAGCATCTGGCCGGATTCTGCGACACCATCAAGGTGACCCTGGAGGCGGACGGCTCTGCCACGGTGGAGGACAACGGCCGCGGGATCCCCGTGGGGATGCACGAGAAGGGCATCAGCGCGGAGCGGCTGGTATTCACCACGCTTCATGCGGGCGGAAAGTTTGACAATACGGCATATAAGACCAGCGGAGGGCTTCACGGAGTGGGTTCCTCCGTAGTCAACGCGCTTTCCAACCGATTGACCGTTCGGGTCAAGGTTGACGGCGCCATCTATGAGGATCGATATGAGAAGGGCGTTCCGGTGATCGAGCTGCAGAATGGCCTTCTTCCCGTTGTGGGCAAGACGCGGGAGACGGGAACTACGATCAACTTTCTCCCGGACGACACCATTTTCGACCGGACGCGCTTTAAGGAGGACGAGGTGAAGAGCCGCCTCCACGAGACCGCCTACTTAAATCCCAGGCTGACGATCATCTTTACCGACCGCCGCAGGGAGGAGCCGGAGGTGGTCACCTACCATGAGCCGGAGGGAATCGTCGGGTTTATCAAGGATATGAACAAGCTGAAGGAGCCGGTCCATGATGTGATCTACTTTTCCGGCGAGGCGGATGGGATCTCCGTGGAGGTAGCCTTTCAGTATGTGAATGAATTCCATGAGAATGTGCTGGGATTCTGCAATAATATCTACAATTCCGAGGGCGGCACCCATCTGACCGGGTTCAAGACCCAGTTTACCAATGTGATCAACACCTACGCCCGAGAGCTGAACATCTTAAAGGAAAAGGATCAGAACTTCACAGGAGCGGACGTCCGCAACGGGATGACGGCGGTGGTCTCCATCAAGCATCCGGATCCCCGCTTCGAGGGACAGACCAAGACCAAGCTGGACAATCAGGATGCCGCGAAGGTGGTGTCCAAGGTCACCGGGGATGAGATCGTCCATTACTTTGACCGGAACCTGGAAGTGTTAAAGAGCGTGATCGGCTGTGCGGAAAAGGCAGCCAGGATCCGCAAGACCGAGGAGAAGGCCCGCACCAATATGCTGACCAAGCAGAAGTTTTCCTTCGACTCCAACGGCAAGCTGGCGAACTGTATCTCCAAGGATGCCTCCCAATGCGAGATCTTTATCGTGGAGGGAGATTCCGCCGGAGGCAGCGCCAAGATGGCCCGGGACCGCATGTACCAGGCCATCCTGCCGATCCGCGGCAAGATCCTGAACGTGGAGAAGGCGAGCATCGACAAGGTGCTGGCCAACGCCGAGATCAAGACCATGATCAACGCGTTCGGATGCGGTTTTTCCGAGGGCTACGGCAACGATTTCGATATTGCGAAGCTGCGCTATGACAAGATCATTATCATGGCGGACGCGGACGTGGACGGAGCGCATATCTCCAATCTGCTGCTCACCCTGTTTTACCGCTTTATGCCGGACCTGATCTACGAGGGGCATGTGTATATCGCCATGCCGCCCCTGTACAAGGCGATCCCGTCCAAGGGAAAGGAAGAGTATCTCTACGACGACAAGGCACTGGAGAAGTACCGCAAAAGCCATAAGGGCTCCTTCACCCTGCAGCGGTACAAGGGCCTGGGCGAGATGGACGCGGAGCAGCTGTGGGAGACAACACTGGATCCGGCCAGGCGCCTGATGAAGCTGGTGGAGATCGAGGATGCCCGCATGGCCTCCGAGATGACGGAGCTGCTCATGGGAACGGATGTGCCTCCCAGAAAGGCGTTTATCTACGAGCACGCGCAGGACGCGGAGCTGGATATATAATGCGGTCTGCAGCGCGGGGAAGTCTGCTCCCTGCGCGGACATTTTTCCAAAAAGGGATTAGGGAAACAGGAAATGGACGACAACCGAATCATAAAAACGGAATATTCCGAGGAGATGCAGAAGTCCTTTATCGATTATGCCATGAGTGTCATAATCGCCAGGGCGCTTCCTGACATCCGTGACGGCTTAAAGCCCGTCCAGCGGCGCACCCTTTACGACATGTATGAGCTTGGGATCCGCTATGACAGGCCCTACCGAAAGAGCGCGCGTATCGTGGGAGACACCATGGGTAAATATCATCCCCACGGCGACAGTTCGATCTACGAGGCGCTGGTGGTGATGACACAGGACTTTAAGAGGGGGCTTCCCCTGGTGGACGGCCACGGCAACTTCGGGAACATCGAGGGGGACGGCGCCGCCGCCATGCGTTACACGGAGGCTCGGCTCCAGAAGATCACCCAGGAGGCGTTTCTGGCCGATCTGGACAAGGATGTGGTGGACTTCGTCCCCAATTTTGACGAGACGGAGAAGGAGCCCTCTGTGCTGCCCGTGAAGATCCCCAATTTCCTGGTAAACGGATCGGAGGGGATCGCCGTCGGCATGGTGACCAGCACCCCGCCCCACAATCTGGGGGAGGTCATCGACGCGGTCAAGGCGTACATGCTGAATGAGGATATCTCCACCCGGGAGCTGATGCGCTATCTGAAGGGCCCGGATTTCCCCACCGGAGGGATTGTCATCAACAAGGACGAGCTGCTGGAGATCTATGAGACCGGGACGGGCAAGATCAAGCTGCGGGGCAAGGTGGAGTTCGAGAGCGTCAAGGGCGGAAAGACCAACGTGGTCATCACCGAGATCCCCTACACCATGATCGGGGCCAACATCTCCAAATTCCTGTCGGATGTGGCGGCCCTCTCCGAGACCAAAAAGACCCAGGATATCGTGGATATCTCCAACCAGTCCTCCAAGGAGGGCATCCGCATTGTCATCGAGCTGAAAAAGGACGCGGACCCGGAGAATTTTGTCAATCTTTTGTACAAAAAGACGCGGCTGGAGGATACCTTCGGCGTCAATATGCTGGCCATCGCAAACGGGCGGCCGGAGACCATGGGGTTAAAGCAGATCCTCAAGGCCTGTGTGGATTTCCAGTACCAGGTGAACACCAGAAAGTATCAAAATCTCCTGGCCCATGAGATGGAGCGGAAGGAGATCCAGGAGGGCCTGATCAAGGCGTGCAATGTGATCGACCTGATCATTGAGATCCTGCGCGGCTCCAAGGACCGAAACATGGCAAAGGCATGTCTGGTGGAGGGAAAGACGGAGGGCATCCGGTTTAAATACAAAGAATCCCGCATCATGGCGGAACAGCTGGCCTTCACGGAGCGGCAGGCCAACGCCATCCTGGAGATGCGTCTGTACAAGCTGATCGGCCTGGAGATCGAGGCGCTGATCCGGGAGCATGAGGAGACCATGACCAATATCTACCGCTATGAGGACATCCTGGACCGGAGAGATTCCATGGCGCAGGTGATCATCCAGGAGCTGGACGCCTACAAGAAGGAGTACGGAAGGAAACGCCGGACCCTGATCGAGA